>JAUWWJ010000186.1 GCA_030616935.1 Planctomycetaceae bacterium | reverse complement strand
GCCACAGGCTGATCTTGAGCAGTGCGTCCAGATTTTGTCGTGAGAAGTTTCGAAAGAAATGGGACAGATAGTGGTGCTGTTCTTTGATTCCAAGAAAATCAAAAATCATTCGGCTGTTACTGTTGCCAAGCATGTAGCTGACGCAGCGGGTTGAATCAGTCCACAAAGCGAGTGAAATCAGATCGAGCATTGACTCCACTTGGTCATTCAGATTGGCAGGCGCAAGTGGGCGTTCCATTGTTGCCTTGGGGATGTCGTGAGAAGAGGCCGCGATAGTCTCAAGACGCTTTTCGGTGGAACGCACTACTGAAAGATATTGATCGAGCGTCTGTCTGTCTTCTGAACCGGCTTTGCGCGAAAGAGACTTTGCATCTTCAGAGACACGATCCAACACGCTTTTCATTTCCTGGCGTTTTGCAGGGTTGCGCATCGGGCTTCTAAAAATTCGATCAAAGACAAGTTGTGGATCACTCTCACGAGGGATGGGAGCACCTTTCGAATCGTAAGAGATATAGCTGCAGCCGATCTGATTCGGAAACAGACCCTCTGTTGTCAGTTCAAGTGAACGATGTGGTGTTCCACTTCCAATTTTGTCAGCGATGAGCTGATCTACGGATGCAGACTTGGTGTTTTTGTGATGACCGCTCAAAAAGCGGCGTGTGGAGTTGGCATGGGATGAAAAACCAAAGTCACCCATGTTGTCCAGAATCAATAAATCCTGTTTGTGCTTTGCAAAGGGTTGCATCAGTGGAGACATGCGGAAGTCAAACTCAGTTCCACCATTGATACTCCAACTGGGAGGATGCACACCATTTGGTTTGAACAGCGTCATGAAACGAATGGGTGGAGCATCTGCTACTGCACCCGATGCCTTCTTTTCCATCAGATTTAGGAAAGGTAATGGCAGGATCGGCCCGACTGCGCCACGTAGAAAACGACGTCGATCTAATCGCCAAGACATGTTGTTTCTTTCTTTAGTCAGTCGTTTTAATCTGTGACGTTTGTGCGTGTGTGAAGGGCAAACTGTTCACTACCAAATGAATCAAATCATGGTAGGTACCCTCCCCTATGTTAAGGTTACCATGCTGGTCAAGTTCACTAGAGATGGCATTCACCGTCGGCATGTCGTGGACATTGAGTTTACGCGCAAGTGCATAGGAAAGAGTCTGCTTGACAATGTTTTCGATGATTTTGCGACGCTGGGACGTGAGGAATATTTGCTTTAATCCAAGGAAGTCATCGAAGGCTTCGTCGTTTGGAAGCCTTCCGCTGGTATCTAATAGTGGTGCATCGACGAACGCACGCTCGTCCTCTTTCGGTTTGTTTTTTTTCTGCTTTCGATTTTTGCCTTTCGTAGGAATCAACCCAGTTGGGTTGTAGGCACCAGTGATGTCGTACGCTTGCATGGCGAATCCCAATGGATCAATCTTGTTATGGCATATCGCACAGGTGGCATCACTCCGGTGCAATTCAAAACGCTCACGAAAAGTCAGATTTTCACCCGGCTGATTGGGTTTGACTTGACCAACATTGGCAGGCGGGTCGGGGAGGTGCTCACCCAAGACCTTTTCCAGCATCCACGTTCCCCGTATCACTGGTCCCCTATTCATGGCGAGAATACCGGGCATCGTCAAAAGCCCTCCACGCTCCGAAGTGCCCACTATTTCAAGTTTCTGGTTGGGAACAGCCTCTACTTCAATCCCTCGCTGTTTCTTGTACGCCACCATGCGTTTTCGATCCCCAGGGTAAAACTTGGCTGTATGGGGATTTACGAAGGTTACTTTGGAATCAATAAGTTCCAGCAGTGGCTGTCCCTCGACGAACAGATAGTTGAGAAAGTCGATAGGTTGCTGACGGAGAGCATGTGATACCGGTGGATTTTTTGACACTGTTGATATTTCATCCAAGGAGAACCACTCCACGCCAAAGTTTTCAGCGAGATTCCGAGATTTTGGGTCCGCCAACATTCGTGCTACTTCACTTGCATACGTTTCTGGAATTCGTAATTTGCTCTCATCTGCCAACTGCATGAGTTGTTCATCAGGCATGTCACCCCATAGAAAGTAGCTGAGACGTTCTGCGAGTTCATGGTCATCGACGCGGCCATAGGAAATGGGTGAATCGTCCTGGTCGCTGACTTTCAGGTCGTCAACTGTTGCAGGTAGACCACGGTAGATGAAAGGAAGGGACATCAGCACAGACTTCAATTCCATGCGAAGGGCTGATTCGAGTTCTTTTCCCTGCTTACCATGAATCGAAGCAACGCATGCTTGAATAGTGTCTGTCGGGGGAGGTCGTCGGTAGATACGACGCAACATCCATTTTAGTAGTTTTTCGCACTGCTCAGGCGTCATATGCTTACCAGCTATGGGGCCCGTAACGACTTCAAGTCCTTCTCTGTTTCCGGGGGAGAGCCATTGCTCCAGCGCGTCGTCGAGCAGATACGAATACTGTTCCCAGACATGTGTGGTTAGAGGATTCGCAGAGGTGTCGTTTTTAAAACCACTCGGACCAGGTGGGTCGACCGGCAGAAGTTTCATCACCAACGATTTCTCGACGACTGTCTGCTCAGCTTCCGCGATCGAAACTTCCAATTCAAATCCAAAGAGAGAACGGAGTGTTTGTCGATACTCGTGAGCTGATAGGCGACGCGGACGAAGTACATCGGGTAATGGATTGATCGTGTCCACTATTTCCTGTTGATACCATTTTTTGAATTGGTCAATTTCGACAGACGTTAGGCGAGGCTGGGTTTCCGGTGGCATGACATCTGATTCAATTACCTCAAGGACAGTGGACCAAAGTTCAAACGCAGCTTTGATTTGTGGCCCGGTTTCAATCGTACGGAAGTTGACTTCTCCACGGACTTCATCTTCATCGCCGTGGCATTGGAAACAATGTTTCTTTAGCAACGGTTCAACGGACACCCGATAACGATTGAAAGTTTCATTTGCTGGACCGGTTTGCTTTTCAGCGCAACGTATTGATCGAGGCAGCACAAGGCCCAAGATCACGATGGTTAAAAGTAATGAAACAGTTTTAAACACCAGTATTAGCTCACTGGAATACGTGGAGTAAAGTTTCCTCGGTAAGAAACAGTGATATGCACCATTATTATATGCAGCACGGAACTGGTCCGAAAATCGCACCGGAACAACATGGTTGAACCATCAACAGCAAGCAAAGTTGCGTAGTATCTGGCCAGTACGCGTTGGTTCGCAGCCACGAGGGTCTATTGAGTTGGAGCGTTTGCGATTTGTGACGGAAGACATGAGACTATCCGTCGTACGTATCCAGAAAGCGGTGAAAAAGTGCAGGCTCCTCCCATGATTCGATTTGTGTGTGTCTGGTTGACCTTTACCGGGATGTTTGGCTCTGTTCAAGCGGATTCGGACAATCGATCGGAAGCAATGCCGTTCGGTAACGGTGGGCAGAAAAAGATGCTCTACGATCGGCGGCAACGCCCCCAGGCGGTGTATCTGGATGGCAAGGTGCACTTGGTGTTTAACGGAGGAGGTAAGGACGGCGAAGATCCCAGTTTCAGGACCACTCCCATGGCATCAACATACGATCCTGAAACCCGTTCATTTTCAAAGACGGTTACGCTGGGAAAGCGAAGCAAGGACCATCACTATGGTCCAGTGATCTGGGCGGACAAAACTGGGCATCTTCATGTACTGTCTGGCTGTCATCGAACACCGGGAACACATTTGATTTCGAAGAGGCCAGCTTCGATCGGCAAGAGCCTCGAGGACTGGAGAGTGGGTGCCCAGATTGGAGAAAGTATTTCCTATCCTGCGGTCTACAACATCGAAGGCGGCAAGGAGATGATCTACTATCGGGTCCTCGGTCATGTCGGCTACTGGACTTACAGCGTGACCGAGGATGGAGGAGAAACCTGGCGAACGCCTGAAGAGGCTGTGACGGATATGGATGCGGCAGGGAGGTTTGAGTGGTCTTCATACCAGACGAAGTTGTTGAGTCAAGATGGCAAGACGCTGCACGTCGCATTCATCGTTTATGACGACTGTAAATTTGAAGATCCTGACCGGGCCATGTCGGATCGACTCTACAATCCGCGGTACCGGGAGAAGACGGGGCAGGATTGGAAATACAATCTCTATTACTTTCAGATCGATGTGGCTTCTGGACACGTCATGAACTTTGAGGGTGAAACGATGAAGACGCCGATCGACGTAGATTACGCCGATCAGAAGTGTCTCATTTGGGACACGGAGTGGCGGGGTTCTGGCGTGCCTCCAAGTATTGTGCTGGATGAGAAAGGTGATCCGGCTTTTCTCCATGTGTTGTCCGGGGATGATTCCAAGCAGGAAGCGCATTACTTCTATGTATTCCATGATGGAAAGGGGTGGCAAAAAAATTTCATCACCGAGTCCACACATCAATGGAACAGCGGCCACCTGAGGAGAGAAGAAGATGGCACCCTGGTCGCCTTCCTCGTGGTGGGGAATGAGTATCTAGAATCGGATGGTCTGATGGACAGTCACGGGGGAGGCCGAATTGAAGAGTGGCGATCTTCCGATCAAGGGATGACCTGGCAGCGTGAGCGAGATCTTACCCCAACTGCGTCGGAGTTCTCCGGTTGGCGTTTCAATAACGTCCAACCTGTGACGAAGCCCGGTGGTGAAATTGTTCCAAAGATGCTGCTGTTCTACGGCTGGGGAGATCCCTATTCTCCGCGAGCGCAAGCCTTTCTGATCGATGAGACTCGATAAAAAATTGATGGGGCTGTTAGTCTTTGAT
>JAUWWJ010000074.1 GCA_030616935.1 Planctomycetaceae bacterium | reverse complement strand
CCAACGGCCACAGTCCGCACACCACTCGGCGATACGTTTCCAGTAGCTATTGATCAGAATCAAGGAGCTATTGCTGTGTCCGCGACTCGACAGCCAGGTAATTACCAAATTCGGTCTGGAGGTAATGCGGGCGGGTTCGTCAAAGGATTCAGTACACGTTTATCCAAATCAGCAACTGATTTTTCACGACTGAAAGAAGATGAACTACCACTCATGCTTGGTGCTGATCGCCGTATCGTACTCGATACCGAAAGCCTTGAACGTGATGTTATGAATTACCGGGTCGGAGCAGAATTGTCTGGATGGATTCTTCTGTTAGCGGCAGCATTGCTTGCTCTGGATTGGTGGATATCAAATAGGTTTTACGCGCCTCGTGAAGGGGCAGAGCCCGAAGCAGGTGCAGCAGAGATATTTGCAGAGAGTGTGCAGGCGGATGGAGATGCAGGGGCTATCCCGCCTCCACCAGTTCCATCACCGAGAGCTGAAGAAGAAAGCATGCCACCTCCTCTTCCCATGGGAATGGATTCCGAGACGGAGCATTCATCATGACTGTGAATGGCCTATTTACTACAACATCAATTCATTTTGACCCCACAGGTACATGGCTGGGCATTACGTTATTGATTGTTGCCTTTGCCTGCCTCTTGTTTGTTTCGGCTCCTGATAAGAGTCGTCTGTCACCTAGCCGACGATTTACACTGATTCTATTACGAACAAGTGCATTTTTAGTCCTTCTCTTCTGCCTGATGAAGCCAAGCTTGGTTTCGACAAGACGACTCCAGCAGCCTAGGTCTGTGCTCGTGTTAGCAGATTCTTCTGAAAGTATGAATGTGGCAGATAGTCCAAATGGGAAGACGCGATGGGAGTATCTTAGGGCGACACTTCGATCCGCCATGGAGTCCACAAGAAAAGAAATCCTGAATGAAAGCATGCTCATTCGGACTTGGGTTTTTGATCGTGAAGCGAGAGAAGCAGCTTTAGACACCCAGTCACTTGACATTGGTGAGTGGAAACGACTTCCATCTTCTGAGGAAACAGCAATTGGTTCGGCAATGGAATCAGCTGTACGTGCACTAGGTGAACAGCCGCTGAGTGCAGTTGTTTTGCTAAGCGATGGAGGCCAACATGCTTACCCGCCGAATGATTTACCACCTCAGGCGGAATCACGTCGTTTGGGGGAACGGGGTGTTCCGCTTTGGGCAATTACGTATGGTCAATCCCGAGGTGCTGCGCAGGCAAGAGATGCGTCAGTCGTGAGTTTAACAACACCCGATAAAGTCTTTCTTGGAAATACAGTTGAGGTTATCGGCCGAGTTCGATTAGAGGGTCTTTCTGACCGTGAAGCAATCGTGCGATTGTTGGTTGAACAGAAAGATGGTGAGCTCGCTGAGGTTGCGAGACGTACAATCAAGCCCACCGAAAGTACCATAGAAGAATCAGTTCGTTTTGACTGGACGGCTGAGTCATTAGGTGAACGAAAACTTGTGCTGGCGATTGACTCGGTAGCGGGTGAAATTGTTCTCACGAATAATATCGTCTCAACCTTTGTTGAAGTGATTGATGGGGGATTACGAGTCCTGTATCTCGAGGGAAGTCCACGTGTAGAGCAAAGATTTTTGCGTCGAGCGCTATCGAGTAGTCCTGACATACAGATAGATTTTCAGTGGATCGATTCTATTCGTAGAAGTCGTTGGCCGGTTAGTCTTGAGCAAGAGTTGACTCGAGATTACAAGGTCTTCCTCATAGGGGATCTCGATGTGGATGCCATACGCCCGAAAGATATCGAGAAGATTCGGCTTCTGGTGGAGAATGGAGCGAGTGTTGGGTTTCTGGGTGGCCTTCATTCGTTTGAAGCTGGTGGTTGGGGCAGTTCATCACTAGGAAGATTGTTACCCTATACGAGAGATCCTCTTTCTCGCCAACGTTTTGATGAGCCCATTCGAAAAGATCTCCATGTAAAAGGGCCTGTCACGATCATCCCGGATGAAGAATTTGGAGGCATTTCAATTCTGCGTCTTGGTCAAACCAGAGATGAATCAGATGAAGTCTGGCAAGGTTTGCCAGCATTGGATGGAGCAAATCGCTTGCCTCAACTTTTGCCAGTTGCAAAAACGTTAGCCGCCACAGAGACAGGCCTTCCGCTTTTAGTTGCCCGTGAATATGGATTGGGTCGAGTGCTTGTCTTTGCAGTGGACTCCACATGGAGATGGGCGATGCAGGGATCCGCAGGGTCATACAAACGATTTTGGCGACAATTTGTTCTCTGGTTGGCACGCCGAGATGACTTTGATGGGGAACGGCTCTGGTTAAAACTCGCACGCCGTCGAATTTCTGTAGGAAGTCCATTAGTTTTCGATGCGGATCTAACACTTCCTGATGGAACACTCGTTCAAGGTAGTTCTCTATCCGCTACCGTTATTGATCCAGCAGGAAATTCACGGTATGTCCGGCTTTCAAAAAATAGTGAATCCTTTTCAGGAACGATAGCAGGATGTACTGAACCAGGAGACTGGCGAGTGGTCGTAAAAGCAGATGATCAGGGAGGAGAGGCTGTTGCGCGATTTGTTGTGTATAGACAAGATCTGGAGCTTGCGAATCCGCGTGCCAACACATTGCTTATGCAGCAAATTGCTAGTGCGACTGACGGAGGAGTCAGGCTTCCAGAGGAACTCCCCAGCATTTTCAAAGAAATCGGTCAAGCTCCACCAGTCTTTACGACCAATGAAGACTGGTCATCAACACTCTGGGATAACTGGATCATCATCTCGATGTTCGCAGGTTGCCTCTGCACGGAGTGGTTTTTTCGCAAGCGGTGGGGCCTCGTTTGATCCGGCCCTGTCAGTTTCGGCTTAAAATCGCTATTAATTGGCATTTTTTAATAAGGCAATGCTTCGGCACGCGTGCTTTTCATATTTGGTTTTTACGACAGTCTTGCTAGTGTCTGGTCTGAACAACTTTTATCGTGGAAATATAAAAGCTTTCAGGTTAGGAGGTCGGCTTTGCAAAAGCGACGACCAATTCGTAACAAGCTACTTGTGGTTGGGCTACTTGTTGGATTCACTGTAACACTCCTATCAGCCAGTAGCTTTCTTGGTGTGTATTCTTATAGGAGGTTAGTGAAAGCACTCAGTAGCCGTGCGAGCGAGTTGCCCCAAGCAAGCCGTCTCGCATCACGAGTCGGGCAATTGCGACTGTCACATTCGCGTGCAATGGCTGCTGTCGATCTGGGTCTCTGGGCAGAGGTATCAAAACGAAATGAACCACGGATCGAGTTACTTGAATCAGGAGAGCCAGATTTCGAAGAGCGGGGGGGTAGGAGCACCACTAAATCAGGCCTCGCGAGTGACGAGATGCAACTCGTGACGACATCAGACAGTTCGTTTCTTCAACAAATTTCTGAGACAGGTGCTGCCTTACGAGATTATTGCCAAGAACTTACTGCGGGCGAGTTAGATGAGCAGCCGTTTGGAGATCGTAGTCATGAGAGAGACATAGCACGTAGGATAGCATCTGAGCTTAAAACCATATGGCAGTTGGCCCATGAGGCAGTTGCATCTGAAGAGCGGGTGTCTGCGGAAAGGTTGTCAGGCCTCGTCGATGAACAGTTGGTAAAACTGACAGCTATTGGATCTCACCTCGATACGCTCGCGGTTCTCTCAGCAAAACTACCAACTTTTTTACAGTCCCGTATGCACGATTTGGCACACGAGGTACGTGGTCGTTATCGCACACTTATTATTACAACGTGGGCAGCCGCGCTTGCTGCCGTGCTCTTGCTTGTTGGCTTAGGGATACTCACATACTCGTGGGTATTTCGTCCCTTGCGACATCTTGGTCATGGTTCACGAAGAATAGCAGGTGGTGATTTTGGCTACCGTATCCATCTTGATACGTGTGATGAGATGGCTGAGTTAGGGCAGGCCCTCAATGACATGACGACTCGTTTTCAAGAAATCAGAGATGACCTCGATCATCAGGTTCAATTAAGAACAAAGGAAGTAGTCCGAAGCGAACAGTTGGCAAGTGTCGGTTTTTTGGCAGCCGGAGTCGCTCATGAAATAAATAACCCACTGGCATCTATTGCAATGTGTGCGGAGTCACTTGAATCCCGTGTGGGTAACGAGGTTGACGCAGTTGCTTCACGTTACATTCAACTCATTCAAAGTGAAGCCTTTCGGTGTAAAGGAATTACAGAAAAACTGCTTGATTTTTCTCGTGTTGGAGAAGTTCGAAGGCAGGCGACTGCCCTTGGTGCGCTGACGCATGACGTAGTTGATATGTTGCGTCATGTAGGAAGGTTTGCTCAGAAAACTGTAACGATTTGTAATGGACCGGATGTCCTTGTCATGGCCAATCCACAAGAAATGAAGCAAGTTGTCCTCAATCTGCTCGTCAATGCGCTCGATTCAATTGATGAAGATGGTGAAGTTGAGCTGACAGTCAGTCGCGATGGGGACGAGGCGAGGCTGGTCCTTGCTGACAATGGATGTGGCATGAATGAAGAGGTGCTTCAAAACCTTTTCGAGCCATTCTTCACGAGCCGTATGTCGAAAAAAGGAACGGGGCTTGGTCTTTCGATCACCCATCGAATTATCAGTGATCATGATGGACGGATTGAAGTAAGAAGTAATGGGCCTGGGTGCGGGTCTACTTTTTCTGTCATTCTTCCCGTCGCAAGTATCACGAGTCAAAGTTTGGAAGGAAGAGAAGACCCGGTCCTGACAGAAAAAAATAAGGGAACTCGTAGGGAGGGAAATCGTGCCCGCAATGCAGCATGACAAAGAAACTAATGATTTGTCGTCAGGTCAATCGCTACGCGTGTTATTTGCCGTTGACGAGCCATCTATTCAGGAACTCATGAGATTGGAATTGCCACGTTTTGGCCATGAGGTAACCATCTGTCCAGATGGAGTGACTGCACTGGCGGTTCTTGACCAAAGTGAATTTGATTGTGTTATCGTCGATTTGGATATGCCGGGGGCGGGTGGGCTTGATGTTATTCGGCGAGTTCGTGAGATTGCTCCAGATACAGAAAGTGTGATCATAACTGGAAAGTCGTCTCTTGAGACGGCTGTAGCTGGTTTGCGGCAAGGAGTCTTTGACTATCTTACAAAGCCTTGCAAATTAGTTGAAATCGAGGCCGTACTCCAGAGAGTTCGAACAAAGCGAGCGATGACTCTTCGGATTCGCTCGCTCGAACGACGTGTCATGCAGGCCGAAGGTCGTATGCAACTTGTTGGCAAGTCGTCTGTCATTGACAAGATGCAATCGCTTGTAGCAAAAGTAGCGGCTAGTGAGGCGACGGTGTTAGTTCGAGGTGAAACGGGTACCGGGAAAGAACTCGTTGCCCGATCCATTCACGAATTGAGCCATCGGGTTGATGGACCACTTGTGACAGTGAATTGTGGTGGTCTTCCTGAGCAACTTGTTGAAAGTGAATTATTTGGACATCGTCGAGGTGCCTTCACCGGAGCAAGTGAACATCGAGCAGGCCTTTTCGAAGTAGCGAATGGTGGCACCCTGTTTCTAGATGAGGTCGGAGAATTGCCTCCGGCTCTTCAATCACGTCTACTCAGAGTGCTTGAGTCAGGGGAGATTCGCCGCGTGGGAGACAATCATCCGATTACTGTCGATGTTCGAGTGGTCTGCGCGACACATCGGTCTCTTGAGGAAATGGTGTCAGCGGGCAGCTTCCTGGAAGATCTTTTATTCCGTCTCAATACATTTGAAATTAGGGTTCCGTCACTTCGGGAACACATGAGTGACTTGCTGTTGTTGGTCAAGCATTTCATTGAACAAAAACAAAAGAGCGTGCCGGAAGAAATGCAACTCATAACAGATGATGCGATCAAGATCATGCAGGCATATAGTTGGCCTGGAAATGTTCGAGAACTTGCCAACTGTGTTGAGCATGCACTCGTTCTTTGTGATGAGTTGCCAATTCATTCAGAACACATCCCCCTCAGGATACAACGTGCCGTAGAGAAAACGGTACATGCTGGCTCACAAAATGCTTACAGTCGAAATGGCAATCAGGAGTCAACCGCTCATGGAAAGAGCCTGGCTCATAATCAGCCGCAAAGCCTGAAGCAGTTAGAGACGCAGGCAATTCTTGATGGGCTTGGTAGAAACAGCGGGAACAAGTCGAGGACTGCCGACGAACTTGGTATCAGTCTAAAAACTCTTTACAACAAACTGAACCAAATCGAGAATATAGAAATGAACCCTGAGGCAGCATGAAGCCACTATGAGAAATGATCGCTAGCGGTTGAACTTATGTTTTCCTGACTACTCCAGCAAGCACTCCCAAGACCTTGGCCGAATCTACATAAATCGGTTTCATGGAATCGTTTGCTGGCTGCAGACGGATTCGATTTCGTTCGGGATACCACTGTTTGAGTGTAGCCTCACCGTCTTCTGTCTGGGCGACGACAATATCCCCATGCCGTGCTGTTTGACGCCTTTCAATAATCACCCAGTCCCCATCGGCAATCTGCGCATCAATCATGGAGTCTCCCATGACCTTGAGAACAAAATGGTCTTCTCGGTCAAAAAGCTCAGTAAAGTCAAACCGCTCTTTTTGTTCTTCAGCAGTTCTAAGAGTGCCAGCTGCGACCCATCCAGCCATTTGCATACCTCGACTGTGAGGCGATTCAGTGACCAGTTCGATCGCCCGAGACATGTTGCGACCCCTCGTTATAAGCCCTTTTTTTTCGAGGGCCTTAAGGTGGCAGACAACACCGTTTGGAGAGCGTATGGAAAATGCCTCTCCGATTTCACGTACTGTTGGACCGAAGCCTCGTGAGTAAATCCTGTCACGAATGAACTCATAGATTTCCATCTGCCGTGCTGTTGGCATATCTGCGGGATCCTGGCTCTCTTCTCCGGACTGAAGCAACTGGGAGAGCTCCGAAGCCGGACGCTTAGCTGCGGTATGCGCACGTGCGCGAGTTGATCTGGATGTTCTTCCCGGAGATTGGGAAGACTTTCCCGTCCCTCTACTTTGGCGTGACTCTTTTGTTGATCGTGGCACGATTAGTACTCTCTCGCTGGCAATGAACCAAACACCTAAACATCTATATCCTACTGTACGGAGGTACATTGTCAAGGTTGGTTTGAGCTGTTTACAGAAGTCTTGATCGCCTCATCCCAGAGAGAGTCACTACACTATTGGCGACGGCAGCGTACGTCTTGAGTGAGGTGCGCCGGCCTGCTTTTCCACAAACAGGAGAGACGATGAACACTCGTTGCGTGGTTCAGAAACTAAGGATTTTTCGCCGCTGGCAATCGAAATTTTATATTGCCGCTATGACATTCTGTTTTGTTTTTCAGCCGTCTGGAATGGTTGGGAGTAATCTGTGTGCTGCAGAGGGCGGAATCATAGCTGGAATTAGGCTCGCAGGATCTTTG
>JAUWWJ010000028.1 GCA_030616935.1 Planctomycetaceae bacterium | reverse complement strand
GTGAGTTTAAAAGTGCCCAGAAAACATCTTCGAGAGCCTGCTTGCGTTCTGAACCATTCTGAACAGTTGCAAGTGTTTCCACTCGCTCTCGCTCCTGAGGAGATCTTCCGTAGCAGCGTACAAAGAGTTCATCGATTATCTCGGTATCGGGGCGTCCTTCTTTTATCCAGCGATCAATGACGCCTCCCTGCTGAATTCTCTGATTACCAACATCTCCATTCAGGAGATGCAGCGCCTGCGACAGACTTGGATCCATACTCACTGCACACGAACAAACTTCTTCCCGAGTTGCCCTTCCAAAAGTGGTAAGAAAGTACGTTGATGTACGACCATCAGCCACCTGAACCGCTCGTGCTCCTTCAGGAAGACCTGGGAACTTGTTTTTTGTTTCGGTTACCTGAGCGAGAATATCAAGAAGTACCTCTGCCCGAATTCGTCGCACGGACGAATGTGAGAAATTTGAGTTATCAAGCAGGTTCGTATCATTCGTATCACACTCTCGCTGATAGGTTTTTGAATTCACGATCTCCCTGACAAGCTCTCTGAAATCCCACTCTGACTTCACGAGATGGCTTGCCAGAGCATCAAGCAACGGGCCATTTACTGGTGGATTGCTGACCCGAAAATCATCCGGCTCATGCACAATGCCTCTGCCAAAAAAATGTGTCCACACAAGGTTGGCAATTCGTTTTGCAAAAAATGGATTTTCAGGTGACACCAACCACTCTGCAACAGCCTCTCGCCTATCTCGATTCGCAACTTCTGCCTCTGCCCCTCCCAAGTATTTTGGCGCTACCGTCTGGCCCGATACAGGATGCTTCATCCCACCACCACCAGAGTTATAAACAATGGTTTCCCGCGGGTCATCCGCCCTCTTCCTCCCGATTTGGGCAAAGAAGGCTGCGAATCCGTAATAGTCATCCATAGTCCAACGGTCGAATGGATGGTTATGGCACTGAGCACACTGAATCCGCATTCCCAAAAACGCCTGGGCTACATTTTCAGTTAACTTCAGTATATTTCTCTCGGCCTGATAGTAATTGGTTGGAGGATTTTCAAAGGTTCCACCTGAAGCCGTTATCAGGTCTCGAACCATCTTATTAAGCGGCTGATTCGAAGCAATACGACGATCAAGCCATTGGTGGTACAGCAAGGCACCTTTCTTATCCACAATGTTATTGATTGAACGGATCTGCAGAATTTCTGCCCATTTCATTACCCAGATGTCAACAAACTCTTTTCGGCTGAGCAATCTCTCAACGTACTCCGATCTCTTGTCTTGGGACTTGTCAGCAAGAAACTCGCTTCTCTCTTCCTCCGTTGGGAGCAGACCAACAAGATCAATCGTTACTCGACGCAAGAATGTTTCATCATCGCACACATTCGATGGTGCAATACGAAGGCTTTTGAGTTTCGTATCAACGAGATCATCAACCCATGTATTTCCTTCTGATTCGGGATACTCAAAGGAGAGATTCTTTGGAATAACCACTACTGGAACGCCGACTGTGATCGTGTCGTATCGAGCCATTAAAAATGACTCTCCTCGTTGACCACTTGCAGCATTCCCAGAAGGTGTGATGGCGACAGATGAATCATTATTTGATCCGTACCATACGAGGTCTGTCACATCCCTATCAGTACCGTCTGAGAATCGAGCAACTGCCACCAACTGCTGGGTAGCTTGTTCTCCTTCAAGAAGAGTTGTGGGCGGGTAAAGATCAACTGCTTGTAATTTTGGAGCATCCTTGCCAGCATTTGGATCGTCTTTTGCCCCTGCTGCAATCCACTGAACAAGACGTTCTGCAAGTTCACTATCTTTCTCGAAACGCTTGCCACCTGTATGCGGGACTGCACCTATCGCTTTCTGAACTACGAGGCTCCCTTCTGGATTCGCAAGATTAATCCTGCGACCAGGCATTTCTCGTGTCAACCGATGGTAATCACCAGTCGGGTCGAAACCGAATAAAGAGAGCCGGAATCCATCCTTCCCCCGTGCTGCCCCATGACAACTTCCCATATTGCACCCAGCGCGTGCAAAAACAGGCATCACATCCAAGCGAAAAGAAAGTGGGGGATTCTCTTTCGCCGACCGAACACTCACCGGAAGTTCGACCTGGTGTCCCTCATACGTAACCACCAGCACTGTATCACCATCCTGCTTCGGAGTGAGCCGGAGTGATGTAGCGTCCTCACCGTCAATCCGTTCAAGCACAGCACATTCCGGATTCTGGAACGCCATCTTGGCGGAACCTGTGACGTCTTCAGTCACACTATCTTCGCGAGTTGCCTGAACAATAATGGTCTGGAAATCTCGTGCTGAGTCAAGTTGAACTGCCGGCGGAAAAACATTTATTTCCCTGATTGTTTTTTCCTGAGCCCACAAAGACGTTATGGGAACGCATAAAAACACTGGCACAAAACACTTCAAAAGAACTTGATATCTCGTCGAGTGTGTAACTGGTACAGATTTGTCTTTCACTGTGCGGCTCCTTCAGTTTCTTTCACTGGACCAGTTTGTGAAACCGACCGTGCCTGAATTCTCAATTGCTCACGACGTGAAATCTTTTTCTTCTGTTGCGCCGGCTTTGGTGGCTCCGGCTTTGGAGCGGCTGACACCTTCGCTGGCAGTGGCTTATCAATTCGAAATTCAGTTGCAGTCATACGATGGATAATTTGGTGCCCCTCTTGAGGAACATGCACTTCACAGACAATGTTCGCGTGTCGGCCAGCTGGTGCATCGGCTGCAACGGTGACTGGAAACTCAATCTCTTTACTCTCTGAAGTAATAACAAGCGGCTCTGCCGTCGTTTTGGCCGGAAGCCCCAGCAGCACCGCTTTCGCTTCACCTGTGAAGGCTGTCGGGACTGTTACCGTACCGGTGAAGGTCGTGTTCTGTCCTTGCTCTGTCATTCCCTTGTCTAATGCCACCTGAACAAATGGCTCGGCCACCGTGATTTTTACAGGTTGAGACGATATGCGTATGGACGGACGACCTTTTGCTTCTTCCCCTGCAAACGTAACAATTGCTGACACGACAACGTCCCAATTTTGAAGCGGAGCCTTGTCACTTGCATTGATTGGATACACAACTTCAGTTTTGTCAGCAGGCACATCAACGCCAGATGCTGCTCCGATTCCGGGCGGCTTGAAGGGAAAGAATAAGCGGACCTTTCCTTTGAACCCTTCATCCTTACGGACGCGAACCAAAAGATCTGCTTTGCCATTTTTTACAAGCGGAACGGCGGGCTGAATAAGTTCCAGAGAAACCGGGACCTCTTCAACAACTGCCACGGGCATCTCTGTACTTCGACTATATCGCCATGGGGTGCGATTTGGATTGCCATGAATCATTTCGGTGCCCTGCTCGAGACCCCCAAGCACCTTCGTTTGATCAGCTGCATCTACAGCACTGTATTCAGCCATCGCTGCAGACAGCGGCGCATCATCTGCCGCACTGAATACAACAAAACTCCCTGGCGCACCGTTTTGAAAGTTTGGGCATGTAGCCGTAACACCTTTCGGAAGGTCCTCAGAAAGCAGCTTTAATTCACCACTGAAGCTACTTCGGAAGGCGTTTAGGATTACGGCCGTGCGATTCCCACGTGGAACTTGAGGAAACAAATCATTCTGGGACTTTGTTTGAGAAGGGGGGACTGAAAGTTTCACAAGAGACACAATCGGTTCAACTTCGATCCACCAAACGAAAGTATCTCCTCCACGCTTCTGATGATCACTCACTCGAACGAGAAAACTACCCTCTTCCGGTGTTGTTACATTCATTAAGCTGTCGGGACCACCACCTGAGTCATCATTGCCAGTTATTCGAGTGTGCTTTTCGTTATCCCGATATGCATTCAGTGTTAAATCAATCGGTGAACCTAGACGTCTCCCATATCCTTTAACTGACCATTTTGAACCCTTCGGTGCCTCAATCCTGATCCAGTCTGTATCGTTCTCTTTTTCGAGTAAGCCCCAAATTGCAGCGGGGGCGGGCACACGCATCTGAACATCCGGTGAATCATTTGCATCTGACTCTTTACTCACCGGCAAGCTGGTCACTCTAAATGGAAATGCCTCTGCTGAGATGACACCGTCTCGTTGTGGATGAACCGCCAGCAGTTTGTTTATCTCTGACGATGCTCGAGGAAATTCTTTTGGAATTTTAATCTTTGACTCAAATTCTCCCGCTGGATCTCCCAGCCACTTTACAAGTACTTCCGACTCAGGGTTGCCCCCAGGGGGAAGCGCAACCGAGGGCGTTGGAAATCGACCTAAATGAAGCAGGTAGCTGCACGCGGCATTACCACCGTACGCACTCTCTCGGATTCTCACAAAGTAGTCTCCTGATTCTGGCGCATTGACCGCCAAAATAGCATCCTGCTCCATCAGGGGATGGTCATCACTGGCTGAAACCACAAACCCTGCCTCGTTAATCACATCAATATATGGATCAAAAGGCGTGTAATTCAGTCGCACAGCATCAACTGCAGCAGACAATCGCTGACCTTTTACAAGCGAGATTCGGTAGCAGTCAACATCTTCTTGTCGAACGACACCAGCAACGGTTAACCCACCAGTCTCAGGAACTTGAATTTCCTGTGCTGTATCAGGTGTATTGTTTACTACTTTTGGATTCGATGTATTTGTCTCTGTTTCAGCCACTTGCGGAAAAGGCCCGACTCGAAACGTGCGAAGCAATGAAAGACCTTTTTTAGTACGAACACGAAAACGGTGATTACCAAACGGTGCGTCCTCTGGAACGAAAAGTGTTGCCTTCAATTGCTTGTCGCTGACTGCCTCAATCTTTTTTTGCTGAATAATTCCGTCTTCAAAGAATATTTCTTGTGCCTCATGAAAATTTGCACCCGATACCAACACCTCAACTTCGCTGCCACGCGTAGCACCAGCTGGTGACACCGGACCGATTGTTGGAGCAGCAAGACACAAAGGAGCAAGAAGCCAAGAACCGTAGAGAAGGAATACGGCGTGCGGTAGATTGAGAAAGATGTGACGTCTTTTGTTTTCCATTAGAAAAATGACTTCCTTCCGAGAAACCTGCGGGAGAACTTATTCACTTTGAAAGAATTCGGAATTAGACGAGCAACTCGTGCAGCACCTTCCCGCCATCAACTATCTCGACGGGACGTGCTCCGGGAGCCATCAACTCCTTCTCCGCGACAATGCCGAGGCAATGGTAGACCGTTGTCGCAAGATCCTCGATTGTGACTGGGCTATCAAATGGCTCTGCTGCTATCGAATCAGAGGCACCGTGAATCAGCCCCTTTTTCACACCACCACCAGCCAGAACCGTACTGAAAACTTTCGGCCAATGGTCGCGTCCGGAATCCTTATTTATTTTTGGAGTGCGACCAAACTCGCTTGACACCATAACAAGTGTTGAATCGAGCAACCCACGCTGTTCGAGATCACCAATTAAGGCAGCAAACGCCTGATCAAACGGAGGAAGCGTACGGTCAATTCCTTGCTTTACTTTCTGATGCATGTCCCAACTGCCATATGACATTGTCACAAAGCGAACACCTGCTTCGACGAGTCTTCGAGCAAGAATCATTCGTTGCCCTGCTTGATTCCGACCGTATCGGTCTCGTAATTCCTTCGGTTCAACATTGATATCAAACGCTGCCTGTGCTTTCGACGAACTCACCAGGTCGTACGCTCGCTGATAGAAGCTATCCATAGCTGTAATGTTGTCAGAACCTTCAAGGCGATTAAAGTGCCTCCCAACAACGTTCCGCAGGTGACGGCGAGACTCAAACCGCTTTGTATCAACGCCACCGGGCAGTGAAAGATCCCGGACTGTGAAGTTATTGCTCGCTGGATCTGAACCGAGGGTGAACGGACCATACGCACTTCCCAGATATCCAGCCTCAGCATCAGGCGCTGGCAGATTCGGTAAGCAGACATATGGAGGTAGGTTTGCTCGTGGGCCAAGTTCGTGGGACACAACGCTACCGAAACTTGGATAGGTAACTGCAGGGCTAGGACGGTACCCCGTAAACATATTGTGAGTACCGCGAGGATGAGCCGCCTCTCCGTGAGTCATTGAACGAATGACTGTAATTTTGTCAGCGATCTTTGCCGTCTTTTTGAGGTGCTGATTGAAACGAACACCAGGCAACGCTGTCTCGACTGTTCCCATCTCCCCTCTGTACTCGAGAGGCGAGAGTGGCTTGGGGTCAAATGTTTCCTGCTGCGACCATCCACCAGGAAGCCAGATATGAATAACGCTCTTGGCAGTGCCTTCAAAATGCTCGAACTGCTTTGCATCGGCTTGAGCAGACCTCATGCTCAGAAAGGACCCCAGTGAAAGACCAAAGCCGGCCAAGGAACCAACCTGAAGGAATTCTCTGCGGTTCCCAGACCTTAGTTGACGCGAAAAATCGCAACGAGTACCCACTGCATGCGAGATGTCATGAGGATTCAAGGTCTGTCTCCTTTAATATTCAGTAGTCCCAAAACAATAGTTTACGTATACTCATCGAATGGTGCGGATACCGTCATTAATGTTAGCTATCCGTCACCTATTACGCACCAATCGGGGCGTCAAAAACGACTAGATTCTTAGTGCAAACAGCTGGTGCAGTATCGAAAAAACCAGCAGGACCACCATAAAGAGGGGTAATTGTATGGCTGTTCAGGTAACCAATCTGCAAAACGACCGAATCATCGAAGTGGCTACGACCGGAAAACTCACCCGCGCCGACTATGACGAATTTGTTCCTGTTATCGAATCGGAAATGAAAAAGGGGAAAGTCAAGATTCTATTTTCAATGCACGACTTTTCCGGCTGGGATATCGGTGCACTGTGGGAAGACATCAAATTTGACATGAAACACTTCGGAGAAATTGAGCGGGTTGCCATGGTTGGTGAAAAGAAATGGGAGCAGGGCATGGCTTGGTTTTGCAAGCCGTTTACGACAGCGAAAATTGCATACTTTGATCAAAGTGAAATCGACACAGCCCGATCCTGGCTACAGGGTGAATAATTCGTCTCTCGGTATGTAACGACAAATCCACATTCTTTCTCCTGACACCTATCAAATCTGTCAGGTGTCATCGGCGAGTGTTCGTTTGCCTCGAAGGAGATGATGGTAGTGCTGGGCAAACCGATGGGCTTCATCACGCACATATTCCAACAAGCGTAATGAATACGCATCTCGTGACAGGCGTAAAGGTTCTGATTTCCCGGGCAGGAAAATTTCTTCTTCCCTTTTGGCAATCGAAAGAATGCATGGGGGAACGACTCCTAAAGAATTAAGTGCATCCAGAGCCGCAGACAATTGTCCTTTCCCACCGTCAATAAGAAATATATCTGGAAGTGACGCTCCTTCTCGAAGCAGTCGAGAAAATCTTCGCAAAACAACTTCGTGAATACTTTTGAAGTCATCGATGCCGTCAACCGTTTTGATCCGGTATCGCTTGTACCCTGGTTTAAAAGGAAGACCGTCAATAAACTGGACAAGGCTGGCAACTGTTTCATTGCCAGCCAGATGAGCGATATCAACACCCTCTATGACTCGTGGTGTCCCCGAAAGACCTAGGACTTTCTCAAGGCCAGCAAGCCCTTTTTTTGGATCAACAAGGAACACCTCGGGTTGAACGTGCTCCTCAAGATCACCACGTTCATGAAGCCGTTCAAGAAGCTTAATTTCATCACGAAGCCTTGCCGCCTTTTCATAGTCAAGCCCTTGCGATGCCACCAACATTTCACCGTGCATCTCTTTCAAGAGCCGTTTTTTCCCACCCTCCAAAAATGTCTTTAGTCGATTGATATCTTTTCGATAATCCGCCTTTGTGATCCGTAGATTACATGGTGCCGTACATTGACCAATCGATGCTAGCAGGCACGGGCGAAACCACCGCCACTGGGGATCATCTACATCGATATCGAGCGAGCACGTACGGAACTTGAAAATCCTCTGAAGCACAACGATCGCTCCACGAAGACTCCCTGCACTTGGAAATGGACCGTAAAGCTTCACACCTTTGGAGGCTGGAGATCGCGTGAATTCGATCCGAGGGAAATCTTCATGCGTGGTAATCTGCAGATAAGGAAACGTCTTATCGTCTTTGAGCAGCGAATTAAATCGTGGCTGTACATCTTTGATCAGCCGACTCTCAAGAAGAAGTGCATCCACTTCACTATCCGCTTCCAGATAGTCAATATCTCGTATTTCGCGAACAAGATCAGCTGTACGTCGATCAACTTCCGCCGCCTTGAGAAAGTAACTCCCCGCCCGGCTCCGTAAATTATTTGCCTTTCCAACATAGATTACTCGACCGGCACTGTCCTTCATCAAATAGACACCCGCCGTCTGTGGAAAGTCTCGAACCTTCTTCGCCGCTGCAGCGAAGTCGGGAGTCGTGGACAATCCATCGGTATCTGCTGGAGATGTTTCGGAATGTAGATCAGAGGAATCACTCATCCATGCATTCTATGAGGAAAATACCTTTTGCCATCCACCTTAGACGAGGATTGAGCTCAAAATGCCTCCCCTTTCGATCTCACGGCAAGTGCATCTCTATTCTTACACTCCCACTCGACTCCGTAAATCTTCTTCCAGAAGATTTATCCGGCGTTCCAACACAGCCTTTACAGCTGGCAGGTCTTCTGGAGGCGTCGGTTGAGATGCAGCGAAAAGATAAAACTTGATTTTGGGCTCAGTGCCAGAAGGTCTGGCTGCTACTGCATTACCGAGTGGAGGAAACAGAAGCTCTGAATCTTTCTTCCCTGCAGTTTCGGCATCAATAAGATCAAAGATAACGAGGTTCCCCTGCTCGCCCTCAAATGGCAACTCCCCTTGATCAGGATCATAGACTTTCAGTTGACCATAGTCTCTTGTTCGTCTCACGGTCAGGCCTCCCAATTCTATTGGCGGATTGGCACGCAAACCTGTCATGATCTCCTGCATGCGATCCATTCCTGCTGCTCCTGGCAATGTGATCGCCACCTGTCGTTCAAGATGACACCCATATGTGCAGAAAAGATCATCGAGTTTTTGATGCAATGTCCTTCCTTGTGCTTTGAGCTCTGCTGCTAGCTCAGCCAGAAGTAACGCTGCAACACTTGCGTCTTTGTCACGGACATGTGTTCCTGCCAAATATCCATGAGACTCTTCGCACCCAAAAACAAAGTGTTCTGGCCCGATGTCATCGATCGTTCGACCAATCCATTTAAAGCCAACCTGGAGCCCATCGACGACGTTCACCCCATGCTTTTTGCCGATATGACGAATAAGGCCACTCGTGACCAGAGTTGTAACAACCGTATCTGTTGGCTGGAGAACATTTTGTCGGCTCTTCGTTTCAAGAACCCACTCAGTCAATAAGGCACCGAGCTGATTTCCTGTGAATGTTTTCCACTTACTATCTTTCTCTGGTCCCACTGCAGCGGCCGCACCAAGACGATCACAATCTGGATCACTTGCCATAACGACGTCATCGGATCGACTGCGTGCTTCCTCAATTGCTCCAGTGAGTACGTTTGCATTTTCTGGATTCGCAACATGTCCAGGAACGTTAGGGAAGTCGCCATTGGGCTCAGCCTGTGGGCCGTACAGCCTCACATTCTGAAAACCTGCTCCTTCCAGCACAGGAATAACAGCGGTGGCCCCAACACCATGGAGTGGCGTGTATAGAACAGAAAGATCACGAGAACCGGTTGTTGCCTGCTTCAACACGGCACGCACAAAAGCCGGGTCAATTTCATCTTCCATGAAAACAACCCGTCCGTTGTTCACCCCATCATTAAACGGGAGTCGGCTGATTTCGTTGACCTGCATGACCCGTTCAATAATACCTTTGTCGTGAGGCGGTAACACCTGAACACCACCAGACCAGTATACCTTGACAGCATTGTCACTGGGTGGGTTATGACTCGCCGTAACCATGATGCCGCACGTACTCTCGGTATAGCGAACCGCATACGAAAGTTCTGGAGTACTCCGATATCCTCGCAGGAAAAAAATCTTGAACCCCGCTGCTAAAAGAATTTCACTACACAGCTTGGCAAAATGTTCTGAACGATGCCGTGTGTCATACGCAATGGTACAACTAGGCTCACTGCCTGCCGTACGAGTCGCCATGACATACTCAGCAAGCCCCTGGGCACTTTCTCCAATCGTGCGGTCGTTAATTGCATTGGATCCAACCGGAAACATTTTCCCGCGCCGTCCCCCAGTGCCAAAGGGAATAACTGTCCAGTATGCATCGTCCAGTGACTTCCAAATTTGCTTATCTACTTTTGCACGAACAATGAGATCAGCAAGCTGCTCAGCAAACTCTGCATACCGCGGTTCCCTCAACCAAGTTTGCATAGTCGCC
>JAUWWJ010000314.1 GCA_030616935.1 Planctomycetaceae bacterium | reverse complement strand
CGACCGCAAACCAAGAAATCTAGCTGACGGAATAGCCATTCGCTTTGATTCGTACGCAAGATTAATAGAACCCTGTTTCAGCACGGAGTAGATGTAATAGCCCCAAGGGTCATTATCGAGCAAACAGTAGACTGGAAGCTTTAGCTCATGATGGAGGCGATAGAGCATTCGACGCACACCACGTGGTGGCTGCCCACCACCATGCGTCAGTAGACAATTGTGTTTTCTCCAGAACTTATCTTCATTGAACCTCCGCCACACGGTATCTTTCTCGACATGAAGAATAAATTTGGCAGTACATTTCTTGAAGCGAATCACCTCTTCCTCAACAATTGAGGGGATGCTGTATCCACCCGATCCCATACGAGAACAATCGATCTCATCTCCGGAATCAATTAATGTAATAGGGCCGACCATACCACCACGATTACTTGCATACACATGGAGCTGCTCGCGGAGGCTCTCAAGTGTCACTTCGAGATCTTCGATGATTGGATCGCATTCATCCTGTGTGACAAAGGTTTCTTCACGCGTACCCTCGATAGTGTGCTTAAGCAGGTAGTTCAGCCCTCGAATACTCGTTGTCTTCTGCTGGTCGATAAGTGACTTACAACCTGTAGCTACAAGAAGCGTTTGCATGTAGCTCTTCGCTTGGCTGAGATTAAAAAGGTGGCGCCTATTCTTCTGGCCACCCATCTCAATTATTTTTCGTGACTTATTAAATCGAACGTTTGAAAGACTCCGGGTTGGGATATCCAGATGTGGATCACGGCGTCTTTCCGCAGCCTTCTCGACTTCATTTGCCAAGCCAACAATCAGCTTACGTGTTTTCCGATCAACAGGAGGCAGAGTGGGAGTTGCACCAGCACTACGTGAACTACTGCGTTTTATTACTTTCTTTGCCATGGTGACTACTCAGCGAATTGCCTTGAGGGAAAAACGGTGGACAGATTACACTAACACGAACTTCTTATCGACACCTACTAGCAATTGGCAGACTACCCTGCCAACGAATGATAATCAAAGCTAGAAACACTGCTGATCAACTCTCAGTTTTTGAGCTGAGAGTACGTCCAGCACGAGCTTTTGAAGCAAGGTGAAAAGCCGACATCATGTCATACGAAGTAATCTCACAGAGTAATTCTGTAACCTTTTCGTAAACGTCTGGTTCAAGCAGAGGCTCCACTTCTTTCATTAAATCCACGACTCTCTTCTCCTGATCCTCGAGTTCGGCTAGTTCAACCTTTCGATCAGCGAGCACCCCGTTAAACGAATCCAGTTTACGAGCATATTCAGTCAATAAAGGAGAATCAGTCGCCGCATCGAACCACGGCCGGTAGATAGGCTTCGCCATTGGTAACCCCATTACAAGGAAAAGGGTGGATGACGGGATTCGAACCCGCGACCTTCGGTACCACAAACCGACGCTCTAACCAACTGAGCTACAACCACCATGTCTCCACAAATCCTACCAAACTTTTCGATGAAAACAGCGGGCTATAAAACACTTTTCTAACGGGTAAAATTCTGGCATTCCCCTGGAAGCACCGAATCGTTTCAATGAGCCCTATAAAATACTTCTTGACGCTCTTTCTTGCCCCCTCAGCCCGAGCTACCTTCATAACATGCAACACTCTTCCGTTTCTACAGTCCGCTGTGATGGACACCGTGGCTGTGTTGCAGATATCGCAATGCTGGCAAAAGACATACCATTGTTCCCGGTTGATCGATGGTGCAATCTTACCGACCTCAGAGAAGCAAGGGCAGCCTGCCGCCATCGAATAGGCTGGGCAGCAATTTTCCTGAAGGCCTACGGCAAAGTCGTCCAAGAAACACCCGAACTGAGAAGTTGGTTTCTGCCAGGGCTCTGGCCTCGTATTGCAACAACCAATCAGATCGTGGCGACCTTGGCAATTAACCGAATAGAAAATAATACTGAGCAACTTTGTTGGGCTCGTCTCCATCAACCAGAAACACTTCCACTTGTTGAGATACAACACTTCATTGATGAGTGTTGTAGCAAGCCAAGCCAAGAACTTTTTAAGCGCCAACGTGAACTCGAAATGCTTCCAGGATTTCTCCGGAGAGCGGTACTTCGCTGGAATCTTCGATCAGCGTCTTGTAAACGATCCTCACGCATTGGTACCTTTAGTCTTTCAACGCTTGCAGGCTTTGGCGCCAGCAATCACTTTCACCCTACACTCTGCACAACAAGTATTTCGTACCGCCCAATCGAGGCTGATGGCAGGTGCCTTGTAACACTGATTGCTGACCATCGTGTTATCGATGGTGCCGTGGTCGCAAGAAGCTTAGCTACCCTTGAGAAGTTCCTCACGCAGGATCTTGTCCACGAACTTCGCTCGCAGAGGGATTCGCAGGCACCGGATGCGAATCCTTCAAACGCCGCCTAATTTCAGCCAACCTTTCACCAAGGTCTCGTTCCAAACCTCGACTGGTTGGCTGATAGTAGTGTCGCTCCACTCCAAGATAATCCTGTTTTGCAATCGCATCAGGAGCATCGTGGGCATAGGCATACCCTTCACCGTGACCGAGTCTTTTTGCTCCCGCATAGTGCTTATCCTGCAAATACCTCGGGACAGGTAAAATAGATTTTTCACCAACATCATGACGAGCATCTGCAATAGCTCGTGTGCATGCGTTACTTTTCGGCGCGAGTGAAAGATACGAAACAGCTTGAGCCAGCGCAAGCTGGCATTCAGGCAAACCTACAAACTCAGTCGCCTGCATAGCGGCTACTGCAATAAGAAGTGAACGAGGGTCAGCATTCCCAATATCTTCGCTAGCCAAAATAACCAGCCTTCGGGCCAAAAAACGCACATCTTCGCCACCTTCAAGCATGCGGGCAAGCCAGTACATTCCGGCATCTACATCGCTGCCACGTATGCTCTTAATAAGTGCACTTGCACAGTCGTAATGAGTGTCTCCCGAGTCGTATACAACGGCTTTTCGCTGCACACTCTCACGGGCCAGTTCTTCCGTAAAGACCAATGGGCGATCGGTTGATGAAAGTACTCCTACCTCAAGCCCACCAAGGGCTCGACGGGCATCACCATCAGCGGTTTCTACAAGAAAATCGAGTGCCTTGGGATTGAGATTAATTTCCTGTAACCCAAACCCATGTTCTTTATCAGCAAGTGCATGCTGAATAATTCTTTTTATGTCTTCTGCCTGAAGTGCTTGAAGTTCAAAAATACGACTTCGACTTACCAAAGCAGGAGTCAATGCAAAAAAGGGGTTTTGTGTTGTCGCTCCAATCAACGCTATGACGCCATTTTCAACATCGGGTAGCAGAACATCTTGCTGTGATTTATTGAAACGATGGATCTCATCGATAAACAAGCAGGTTCGGCAGGCATCGTCCTCTAAT
>JAUWWJ010000365.1 GCA_030616935.1 Planctomycetaceae bacterium | reverse complement strand
TTCACCGGTCTTAATATCAAAAGAAGTAACCAAAGAAATGGCCTTTAGATCACCCTTTGTGGCAACTGCCAGGGCATAGTCCATCCCTTTGTAATCGATGTCGCCGGGCATTTTCATTAGTAACCAGGAGATACCTTCCGATGTTCCAAGCGTGGCGTCGGGCAGAGTTTTAGCTTTAATCGCTTCCAGAGCCACGACATGTGGGCTGTTGATTAGAACCACATTTCGATCATGTAAAATGCGAATGGTCGTGTCTTGAAGAGCGGCTGAATTGACTGAAACAGAGGCCCTTTCTATGTCAAGGTGTGCACTCATTGGTTTTGATGCTGATATTGGGCCAAGACGCAGCGCTGCTGCACAACGAGGCTGAGGGTAGAGTTTGCGATAACTTGGTGGTGCACCTTTAGAACCTGAAACTTTATTGTTGATAACATCAACTCGGGGTAATTCTCCATCGTTCGATGTATCTACGCGGGCATCCCATATGTCATTTTTCGTGATGCGCATGAACAGACCATCGTCTTTTGTCCAGACAATTCCATAGAGATCGCCATTGCCAAGTATCAAGCTCTCACGTTGGCCATTTTGCATTGTAGCGAGTGTCACATTGGCTTCTTTTAAAGAATCTTCAAAAGGAATGCCATCCTGGGCTGAGCTACTGCAACAGCAGAGAAGGTTTAGCAGTATGGCGGAAAATGCTATAATCAGTTTCTGAGACTTCATTCGTGACTCCTTTTGGATTGAAGATTAATTGCTCAGCGGCTTTCGAATGCCCCCTGTGTCGAACAATGTTTATCTGGGATTTCCCGTATACACTTCACTGAAGCACTCCTGCTTGCCACAAGTCCAATAATACAAAGATTTCATCTCAATTTCAACAATTTTTCACAGCACTTTACGCCTTTGCCCCTCATCTTTTTGCGAAGGGGCCAAAAGGTGAAAAATGCTCAGGAGAAAAAAATGAAAAACAAGCCTTGACACGCTCCGGTTCTGTGTGTGTTACGTGTATCAAGTTCACGTAAGTTGTTCAATTACAAAGAGGACGAAGTTTTTCGGTGGGACACTACCCTACTCAGCCTTTTTTGACGAGTCAGCAGCAGAGAATCAACGATCTACGTTGCACGTAAGAGGGAAAAATGTTAACTTTGAAGGAAAACTTTGGAAAATGAGTTAGTGAACTAATCTTTTTGGATTCCCAATCATCCTTGGAGGTATGCCATGAAACATCCCGTCCAGAGACTTTCGGCGGCTTCACTCGCAGTGATTATGGTCATCGGCTGCTTAGCATCAACCGTCCTTGCAACAACTAAGGTTCCGCCACTTCCCACGACGTTTGCAAAACCGGTCCCGGCCGATATTGCTTTCTGCAGAGAGGTGTTGATCCTGCATCATAGCCACGTGGATATCGGCTACACACATCCGCAGTCGATGTACTGGGAACTCCAGAAGAACTACCTGATCGCGGCGCTGGACATGCTCGATCGTACCGAGGACTGGCCTGATGATGTGTCGCGTCCACGTTGGACCGCTGAGACGACCGCGCCCGTTATGCGTTGGCTCGAGACTGCCAAGCCGGAGGATGTTGAACGGTTCCGAAAGCACATAAAGACCGGACGCTTCGGGATCTCCGGACTCGAATACAACACTACACCGTTATGTTCTTTGGAAAGCTTGGTGCGCCAGATCTATCATGTCAGAACGCTCCGGGAGAAGTACGGGGCCGTTATCCGCACAGTCAATCAACATGACGTTACGGGCATCCCGTGGAGCGCAGTTGATCTACTCCTCGACAGCGACATCGAGATGCTGATCATGGCGATCAATCTCCACCTGAGCGGCACGCCAAAGCCACGTCCGGCGGTTTATCGCTGGAAGGGGCCAAGCGGCCGCGAACTGCTGGTGATGAATGGCGAGCACTACAGCATGTTCGACCAGTGGTGCAATACTCTTTCACGCAATCTCGACACCATTCAGGAGGGACTGTTCAAGTACCTGCGCCATGTGAAATCGCTCAACTACTCGTTCGATTTCATCTACCTCTCCGCCACCCATGCACCGATGATGTATGACAACTCCCCTCCAAATCAGGATCTTCCCGACCTTGTTCGCAGGTGGAACGAGGAAGGCCGTCAGCCGCGTCTGCGCCTTGTGACTCCGAACGAACTACTTGCCCGCATCAAAAAGATTCCTCGCGAGCAGATCCCGGTTGTTTCCGGAGACTGGACCGACTATTGGAACTTTGGCTCCGCAAGTTCCGCCTTCGAAACCCGTCTCAACCGCGAGACAACCGCCAACACAGCTGCCATCGACCTGCTTTGTACCTGGAACAGGCCCGATTCGCGAACAGACACCATGACCCGGCGGCTTTGGTTTGACATCACTCTCTACAACGAGCACACTTGGGGCGCCAGCAACTCGCTCCGGGCCGATCACCCGAACGTTATTGCGCAATGGCATCTCAAGGCTTACCCCGCTCACGACGGCAAACCGCTATCGGACTTCCTCCTGCGCAATCAATTGCATCTCCTGGCCAGCAACCCCTGGCAGTCGTGGTCGACTCCTGGAGTGCTATTAGTCAATCCGACCGGCCTCAGAAGAGAGTACTATGTGTCGGGCAACTGGAAAGGCGGAGGCAAGCGCATCGAAAGTCATTATATGAAGGCTGGTCGCGAGTCCACCGCTCAGCCAATCGAGAAGCTCCATGGTCCCGTAGCGCTCGAACCCTACAGTTGGAAAACCATTCCTTGGTCGGAACTCAAGCCTGCTCCGGCGTCCGACGTGATCGACAATGGCGCCGATTTCATCGAGACTGACACGTATAGACTGGCCTTCGATCCAGCATCCGGCAAGGTGGCCAGTCTCTTCGACAAAAAGCGGAATCGCGAACTCGTCGCAGAGAGCCAATGGGGTTTCTTCCAACTTGTTCATGAACGTCCAACCAACAACGATCGCCACGCCTTCCATGTTCGC
>JAUWWJ010000500.1 GCA_030616935.1 Planctomycetaceae bacterium | reverse complement strand
GGCAGGATTCAAGTGAAAAACTTGCCTCAGGTCGAGTACATGACTGGCCCCTTCAAGGAATCTGTTGCTCACCCTTGGTCGAAGGCGACCGACTCTGGTACGTAAGTAGTCGTGGTGAGGTTAAATGCCTTGACACAGAAGGTTTTCACGATGGCGAGAACGATGGGTCTTTTACCGACGAGGCGACAGAAGACAACTCTGAGGCTGATGTCGTATGGGTACTCAATATGATGACCACACTAGGAGTATCGCAACACAACATGTGTTCTTGCAGTGTCACAGGAGCAGGCAACCTGCTCTTTGTGAATACCAGCAATGGTGTTGATGAAGGACATATCAGTTTGCCAAACCCAGATGCGCCGAGCTTTATCTGTGTTGATAAAAGAGATGGAAAAGTCTTATGGACAGACGCCTCACCAGGCCCAAATGTCCTTCATGGGCAATGGTCGAGCCCTAGCTATGCTGAAGTTGATGGCGTGCCACAGATCTTTTTTGGCGGCGGTGATGGTTGGGTCTATAGCTTTGACGCGCACGGAGATGGGAAAGGCGGCGCAAAGCTCCTTTGGGAATTTGATTGCAACCCAAAGGAATCCAAATACTCACTTGGTGGACGTGCCGACAGAAACCACATCATCGGAACACCAGTCTTCCACGAAGGCCTGATTTATATAGCAGTTGGTGAAGATCCAGAGCATGGTGAAGGAGCTGGCCATCTCTGGTGTATTGATCCAACAAAGCGAGGTGACACAAGCCCTGAACTTGCCATTAGCCTTGAAGCTCCGGACACACCTCTTCCGCATCGTCGTCTCCAGGCAATTAATAAAGAAAATGGCGAAGCGGCTTGTCCCAATCCTAACTCAGCTGCTGTTTGGCACTACCCAGGATTTGATGCCGACGGAAACGGGAAGCTCAGTTTTGAAGAAACCATGCACCGCACCTGCGGCACGGTTGCGATCAAAGATGGCTTACTTTTTGTTGCAGATTTTAGTGGTCTTTTTCATTGTCTTGATGTCTCGACTGGAAAACCATTTTGGACATACGACATGCTAGCAGCGAGTTGGGGATCTCCCCTTCTTGTGGATAACAAGGTCTATATTGGTGACGAAGACGGTGACGTTTGCATCTTTAAGCTATCAAAAGAAATGGAACTCATAGCAGAAATCAATATGGGGAATAGTGTTTACTCAACACCAATTGTGGCCAATGAAACGCTCTATATCGCAAACCGTAGTCATCTTTTTGCAATCAAAGATGGTGCGAAGCCGGTACAGAAAGTAGCTGACTAAGGCGGAGTCATTCGTGAGGACAAAAAGAATCTTCTGGCCAGTTGTATTGAGCGTTTTCGCTTACGGTTGGCAAGTCATGGTCGCCCCAAATGGCCTAAGTGCTGCCAGCCCTGACAAAACTGAGTCAACTCTACGCCAACTGCTTATCGAATCCGATCGCGTTGTTGTTCTTGGTGACTCCATTACATTCAGCGGCCACTGGGTTTCGTATCTTACATGCTGGATGGAGACAGCAGGCACTTCTGCCCGAGTGATCGACATGGCACTCCCGAGCGAGACCGTCTCTGGTCTCTCGGAAAACGGACATGCAGGTGGAAAATTCCCACGGCCAGATTTGCATGAACGCCTGGACCGGGTACTGAGGATCAGTAGGCCCAACGTTGTACTCGCCTGTTATGGCATGAACTGCGGCATCTACCAGCCTTTTGACACTGAACGATTGAACAAGTT
>JAUWWJ010000370.1 GCA_030616935.1 Planctomycetaceae bacterium | reverse complement strand
TCACCTCTTCAACAGTCGGCACAACATCCTGGGTTGTTGCCAAGCCACTCATTGCCGCAATTCCAGCCACTCGACAATCATGGACTATCTCAGTCACACTGCCGTGAATTGTTTCTGGAACAAACGCGCGGAAGCTGATTTCATCCCCGACAGAAACCGGACTTCCTTGCGCGGCCAAATCATCAGCGAGCCATCTGCTGATAACGACTTCATCCCCAACTGGCATTGGCAATAAGTTCCCATTCTTGTCAACAAGATCACCCACTGGATGAGATGTACTCTCAATTCCAAGCACAGTTGAATATGGAACTCTTGCCGTCGCTGACTCACCTCCCCCATAGATATCATTTGCAAGAAAAACAAGCGACGGCACTCCTCCCAAGTCAGCCATCGCATCCTGTGCTGCAGCATCTGCTGTTTGCTCAAGAACCATCCTCCGACTCGTAAGGCTTATCCATCGGCCGTCTGGGTCACGCATAAGCGAAAGTCCAAGATCAGCCAAGGAAGGCTTTAAACATTGCTTTAAAATAATGTCACAGCTTTGGTGGCCGGCGTCTCCTACAAGGAAAACTCCATTCCTTTTATCGGACCAATCAAGAAGCTCTTCAGCGAGGGCTAATGAAACCAAGGCAACGCCAGCGGGTGGCTCTGTTGCGGAAAGCGAAAAGTCACCAACACTCCCGGCGGGTAAAGTAGCAGTAAGAATGACACGCCGACTGCGACTAGATCCTCGACGGCTGCCAAGCGGCAGATCAGAAGGAACTGCAGATCGCTCATTTACGCGAAGAATGACGGGGTCTCCTACTTTCAACTCGAGAAGGTCGGCCAGTCGTTGGCTTAATTGAACCCCTGTTTGTTTTGTGGTCGCAGTATCAAAACGAAGAGCAGAGGGTTGGTCACACCCAAGAAGCGTTGCGATAGCTGAGCCGCGTGAATGCCCCACACCCGCCGGACGTTCAACTGTCATTTCTACGACGATATCTGGAACAAGTTCTGCCTCACATACAGCAGAATAAACATCTAGCCGTTTTTGAAATGACTCATTAAGTCTTTCCGAGAACTGCTTCCCAAAGGGTTCTGAACCAATTACTGCAGTTATAATTCCTCCAAGTCGCTGGTTGGCCATTTGACGAAGGCACTGCTGGATAGAATCTCCAACTCCGAGGCTGCCACTAATCACAATGGCAATCACTGATGCCGTCCCCGCAAGGGCCAGCAGTTGCGGAAGCCATTGCCAGACACAACGAATGGCAAAGCTACGGACTGAACGAATTGGCTGAGAAGAGCTCTGCTTAAAAGTTTTCATGTTGTAAGCTGGCCATCGGTGAGACGGAGCCGACGCCCCTGCGGACATTCAGCAACACGTTCCGCTACAGACTCATCATGAGTAACAATGCAGAGCAGGCTTCCTGTTTCATCAACCAGTTCATTCAGGAGGTCAATCACCTGCACCGCTGAATTCGAATCAAGCTGTCCTGTTGGCTCATCAGCCAGCAGCAAGGCAGGACACAACAAAAGGGCTCGGGCCACCGCAACTCTTTGTCGTTCTCCTCCAGAAAGCTCGGCAGGCAAGTGACTCGTTCGATTTTCTAATCCAACACGTTCCAATAAATATTGTGCTCGCTCTACAAATGAACCCTTGACTGTTCCACTGGCCAATGCCGGCAGCAGCACATTATCAATCGCCGTACACGATTCAAGTAGGCAATGATCCTGAAAGACAAATCCGACATGGTGGTTCCGAAAATCAGCACGACGGACCGCATTTAATTCGTAAGGATTGACCTCACCCAGGCGCAAGGAGCCCGAGGTAGGTGGCTCCAGTCCACCTAGAATTGCCAACAACGTACTCTTCCCTGAACCGCTCGGCCCCATCACAACAAGCCGTTCACCCTCACCACCAGACAAACTTACGTCTGACAATATTTTCAATGAGCCCGACGGCGTCGGAAATGACTTCGATAGTAATTCTGCTTTAAGCACGAAGCTGAAATTCCAGATCAGTGTGTTAAGGACTTTTTACTGGCTATCGAGTGGCAACTGATGAACCCTCATACGTTACAGAATACTGCCTGAGAGCCTTAATAGTAACGGCTTCGCTCCATGCCCCATGATACATCGAACAACAACAACCGTCCCGGTAGCAACAAGGCTTCCTGAATTCTCAAAACGAAAACGATATGTGATGCTTGAGCTGCCTAGTTCAGCTACAGCAATGAAGACATCGAGAGTGTCACCAAATCGAACAGCCGCTTTATAGTCTGCAGACACAGAAACCCGAGGCCAACTCACCTCGAGATCACAGTCGGTTTTGCCGGAGGCAAGTTCCTGATAAAGAGCCTCCTTGTCTTCTGGTTCATTATCGACAACACGGATTCCAAGTTGTCTTAAAAATTCGTGCTCCGTGGACTCCATCCAGAAAAAAAACGCAGTGAAATGTGCAATTCCTGCTGCATCGGTATCACGGAACTCGACGATCCGGCGGCACCTGAACCAGGAGTCTGAGGTTGGTTCACCTGCCATAAAAACCTGCCGTCTCAATCAGCAACATAAGGCAAAAGAGCCATGAACCGTGCACGCTTAATAGCCTGCGTAACAGCATGCTGACTCACAGCAGTACACCCTGTTTTACGCCGGCCAATGATCTTCGCTTGCCTATTCACCATTTTACCAATGAGCTCGAGATCTTTGTAATCTACATACATCGGCCGAGGACGAACCCCATCAATGAAAATGGGATCTCTTCTCTTCGCTTTCAGCTTTGGCTTCGCACGTTTTCGAGGGACCTTCGAAAACTTTTTCTTTCCGGGCATCGGGCTCATCTAAAAACTCTCACATCGCAGGAAATTATGTATCGACGCAAATTTACATTACGCACTGCACTGACCGTAGGACTGAAATCCGCATAAAACGGATGACACGG
>JAUWWJ010000519.1 GCA_030616935.1 Planctomycetaceae bacterium | reverse complement strand
TCGTGTTTGGCTATCTCGATTTCATACCTTTCCTCGATATAGTGCTTAATGCCCGCAGCTCCGGTCTTATCGGTGATCGCCACGCTCACCGCGCGGTTGAGCAGCTTCTTGGTGTCGAAGCAGTTGTAAATCTCTTCATTTTTGAGCAGGCCGTCGGCGTGAATGCCCGCACGGGTAACATTGAAGCCCTTGCCGACCAGCGGATAGTTGCTCGGTATTTCAAAACCCAATTCCTTGTTGACATATTCCGCCAACGCGGTAATCGCTGTGTAGTTGATTCGGCTGTCCGTGCCTTTAAGCTGGGCATGTTCTATAATCAGCGCCTCCAAAGGCGGATTGCCCGTCCGCTCGCCGACGCCGAATATTGACGTGTTGGCGGCGCAGCACCCGTAAAGCCATGCCGTCGCAGCGTTTACCTGCACCTTGTGCAGGTCGTTGTGCCCGTGCCATTCGAGCCATTCCGATGGTACACCGATTTGCCGCAGACCGTGGACCAGCTTCGGCACGCTTCGGGGAAGTGACACCCCTGGAAAGTTCACACCGAAGCCCAAAGTATCGCACATACGAATCTTGACCGGCGAATCGTACTCTTTAGCCAGCTTCATCAACTCTGCGGCAAACGGCAGGATGAAACCTTCGTAATCCGCACGGGTAATATCCTCGAAGTGGCAGCGGGGGACAATATTACTGTCCAGGGCGGTCTTTACGACATCGAGATAGCTGGCCATAGCCTGGCTGCGGGTCTTGCGCAGCTTCAGAAAGATGTGATAGTCGCTTGCCGAGGTCAGAATACCGGTCTCGGCAAGCCCCATCTTGGCAACCAGCTTGAAATCAGCCGCCACTGCCCGAATCCAGCCGGTAATCTGAGGAAATTCGTAGCCCCGCTCCTTACAAAGCTCGACGGCCTTTCGGTCGCGCTTTGAGTACAGGAAGAACTCGCACTGGCGAATCAGGCCCGTTCCAGCATCGATTTCATGGAGAAAATCGTAGATTCTGAGTATCTGCTCGGGCGTATACGGTGGTCGGGCCTGCTGGCCGTCCCTGAAGGTTGTGTCGGTTAGCCATATCTTGTCGGGTATCTCAAAGGGGACTACCCGGCCATCAAAGATGACTTTGGGAAACTCGGTGTATGGAAAAGTCTCGCGGTAGAGGCTCGGCCTTTGGACGTCCTCTAATCTGATGTCTTCGTCGGTCATAGTAATTCTCCAAGCTCTTATCCGGTCAGTACTTATGTAAACACAACGCGCTCACACTTTCGACCCGGCTGCGATGCAATAAACGTATCACGTGGCCGCAGCAGGGTGGTCATGCCCCATCTCTAACACAGTAGCCGAGGTGGGAGTCGAACCCACATGCCCATTCGGGCAGGGGTTTTTAAGTCCCCAGCGTCTGCCATTCCGCCACTCGGCCGGTAATTGTAACGTATTGTGAATTAAGGACTTAACGGCAACATTGTTTTTGAACCTTTTATATCTCAGCATCCAAAAAGCCGCTGGTTCATCTCAATACGCCAGAACCTTTTCTCAGTCACCTGCCCCCCAC
>JAUWWJ010000514.1 GCA_030616935.1 Planctomycetaceae bacterium | reverse complement strand
GGCAGGTGGTTGTCGGCAAATAGGAGAAGTGTTTGTGAAAGAGAGGTGAAGATCGCTAATAGTTGACGATCACCGTAAAGAGCACGGGGTGTGTAAATGAATTTTTTGCCTGGCCATGATATCGGATAGCTTTTGGTGAGAGTACTTAGGGTTCCGTTCCAACTGTGTATCCTTTTGTTGACAATACTTTTCTTTCGTATTGGTGATGCTGCTTCTCTGCAGCCTCGTGAACTGAATACTGATCGTGATGCGTTTACACCGTCGACGTTCACAATTCGTCCTGGCTTTGCTCTGAATGAGATGTCTCATGTCTATATTCAGAATCGCGATGGTAATCCAACGAATAACTATCCTGAGTATATTTGCCGTATTGGTGCTAATGATATTTTTGAGTGGCGGCTCGGCGTTAATTATTCCGTTGGCTCACAGGGTAATGTCGTGACGAGTGTTGAGGCGGGAGAACTGCCAATAGGCGGGGGCGCGCTCTACGAATCGAATTTTCTGTATGGTTTTAAATTAGCAACTACTGAGCAAGACGGTCTGATTCCTCAGAGTTGTTTTATTATGGAGGCAACAACACCTATGTATGGGGAGGAATTTGGAACAGAACCTGTTGCCACCATAGTTTGTGGCTGGGAATTCCCCTCAAAATGGCGAATTGATACAGCCATGCGTTATGCATACGCCGAGGGAGAAGAGAACTGGTTCAGTCGTTGGGGGCCATCAGTTGTTGCGCGTATTCCATTAACAAATAACTGGGAAGTCCACGCTGAGTATTTTGGAACATTTACACAAGGGCTAGCGGAAGATGTGAGTCGTCCTTTTTTTAGCCCAGGTACCCACTTTGTGATTACTGAAGATGTTGAAATTGGTCTTCGCGTAGGTTGGGGGATGACGGAAGAAGCAGCAAATTTTTTCTCAGATGCTGGCCTTGCAATACGGTATTGATTGCTTTCTTGCAATATATTCTTTAGAGTTCTGTCATTCTTTTGTTGTTACCGTCTGGGGAGTTCTCGCAATGGCTATTCACAAGTTTGTCTCAGTTGTCTATTTGTGGCTCATAAGCACTGGTGTGCTTTGTTGCTCTGTTGTTCAAGGAGATGATTCATGGAATACGTACCCTGGGCGCGAGGGTGCTGGGCACGGAAAAAGCGTGGTACTGATAAGTGGTGATGAAGAGTACCGCAGTGAAGAGGCGCTTTCTCAATTAGGGAAAATTCTTTCAACACGACATGGTTTTGATTGCGTCGTTTTGTATGCGATCGATGAAGAGTCGGGGGAAATTGCTCCAAACGAACAAGGGAATATTCCCGGCCTCAAGGCTCTTGGGAATGCAGACTTAATGGTGATTGCAACACGCTTTCGAAATCTACCCGGCGAGCAGATGAAAGAAATCGATGACTATTTGCGAAGTGGCCGGCCAGTTATTGGTATGCGGACTGCAACGCATGCCTTCAAGGTGCCAAAAGACAGTCCCTATGCTCATTACAGCTTTAATTATGATGGTGATAAGCAGGAATGGACTCAAGGGTTTGGTCGGGCGGTCCTGGGAGAGACATGGATCAGTCATCATGGGCATCAT
>JAUWWJ010000385.1 GCA_030616935.1 Planctomycetaceae bacterium | reverse complement strand
TGGTTTGGCAACACCGATCGGTACTCCACCGAATGTGATTGGGCTGGCTTTCATCCGCGAACAACTCGGTGTTCATATAAGTTTTTTCGAGTGGTGTCTTATCGGAACACCTGTGTCAATTTGCCTCATCCTTTTATCGACACTCTTACTCGCTGTGAGTTTTCCATCTGGGGTGCGTCATATTGAGGGCATGAGTCAACTGGTAACCAATGAAAGAACACAGCTTGGGTCATGGACAACTGCTCAGCGATCTACAGCCCTCGCCTTTGGCGTGACAGTCTGTCTTTGGGTGACACCCGGATTATTGACACTCACGATAGGTAGTCAGCACCCACTGTGCCTATGGTTTCGCAATCATATTCCTGAAGGTGTTGCTGCAATTCTTGGAGCAATGCTTCTTTTTATTCTTCCTGGTGATGGTCAAACAAAGCAATCATCACGTGTTCTGCAGTGGCAACAGGCCGCAGGCATAGACTGGGGGATTATTCTTCTCTACGGTGGCGGCATGGCGCTTGGATCTCTGGCGTTTCAGACCGGGCTCGCGGAGGCCATTGGGAAAGGCCTCACTGCATGGCTTCCGAGTGACACCAGCGGATGGGTTCTTATCGGAACTGCTGCAGTTGTAGCTGTTTTCACCAGTGAGTTTACGAGCAACACCGCGAGTGCGAACATGGTTGTACCTGTTGCAATTGCCTTGGCATCTGCTTCCGGGGGTGACCCACTATCAACCGCAATCGCTGCCACACTTGCTGCTAGTCTCGGCTTTATGATGCCAGTCAGCACCCCATGCAATGCAATCGTCTACGGCACCGGACGTGTCCCACTTCGATCGATGATGAGGGCTGGCATAGGACTCGATATCGCGGGTGCCATTATGGTAACTCTCGTTGTGACACTTCTATCACCACTCATATTTCAGTGACAATTGAGTGATGGTCTCTTGAAGGCCATCAAACTTTGGGCGAGCGAACTTGAGGCATGCTACAACTCATTGAAGTTCAGCAATTTTGTCAGGAACCACACCCCTACCCAAAAGTCCAACGGAACAAGTCGGCTGCTACTCTTTTTGATCTCCATAAATCGGGGGAGTCCATCCTTTAGGCAGTTTGCCTTGCGGACGCACTCCTATCGCATCATCCGGAATGGGATGGGCCGCTGCTGTTTGTAACGGAAGCTCATCAGGCAGATTCTTGATCTCAAAATCTTTGTACTGGATCGTCATTGCGGGGCCGACATGCACCTGAACTGCTAGCACGCCTTCTAATTTCCTCCCACCTTCATCCAGGTCGATAACATCTACGGTTTTGGCTCCATCGATCCAGTGGCGGTGGTGATTCCCCTCAACCAAAACACGGTACTCGTGCCACTCATTGGGAGCTACTTTTGGTGCTTGCCACGTCTCAATAATCCAACTCTGTCCTTTCGGATCAATGATCACTTGATTGCCTGTACGAGCAAGAATGCGTCGCTCCTTCTCTTCATAAAGCATTCCGTTGTACAGTGGATTGTTTGCCACAACATCACATTGATACCCAGTCACAACATCGAGTCCGAGATCAGGCCGGGAAGTGCCGCGATATTGTATGCCACTGTTTCCACCATCTGTGACTTTTACTTTGACTCGAAGGTCAAAGTTACGAATGGTTGATCCTTTCCACGTTAGGAAGCGATTCATTTTCAAGCTTCCATCTGTTGTTCCCGTGATGGCACCGTCCTTGACTTTCCAATACTTCTGGTCACCCGACCATTGACGAAGCGTTTTACCATCAAACACTTTCATAAAGCCTTTGGAGTCGACACGACCCACATTGTTAGCAGAGGCCATTGGCATAGGATCCGTTGATCGACCGAAGTTTGTGATGGGATCGAGAGGACCACCATACTCATCCACTTTTTCTGTTGTGCGCTGCCGCATGGACTCAAGTACACCTTTGCAATCAGGATTGCTGGCCAGGTTGATTAATTCGTCCGGGTCATTCTTCAGGTCGTGAAGGAATTCATGATTCTCATGATCAAAATAGCGAACGTACTTATAATTCTCATTTCGTAGGCCTTCAAAAGCTGGGATCCGATTACGAACTGCGAAGTGCTCATGAAATGTTTCCTTCCTCCAGTTTTCACGATCTTCACCATTCACGATTGGCCGCAAACTATGACCTTGATAGCGTTCTGGGATTTCAACACCTGCCCAGTCCAGAAACGTAGCTGGCAAATCGATGTTCAGGGCCGTTACGTTCGCCACATGCCCACGCTGTGACGGTTTTACTCGCGGATCGTATATGATCAGGGGAACACGAAGTGACTCTTCAAAATGAGACCATTTTCCTGCCAATCCACGGTTGCCCATGTAATAACCGTTGTCGGCTGAATACACGATGATCGTATTGTCGGCCAGCCCTGCCGCTTCGAGAGCTTGCATGAAGCGACCAATCGCACCATCAATTCCACTTACCATGCGGTAGTAGGCTCGAACGTTGGTCTGATATTTTTCATCAGTGTTCCACCGCCAAAAGAAACGTTCACGATTAATAGTGGTCTGCAGAAAGTCCGGGAGAGCATTGAAAATTTCTGGTGCTTGTAACCGCGCAGGAGGAATCACGATGTCATCGTACATTCCATCAACGGCCCGAGGCCACGGGAAATGTCCAATTCCAGGTCTGCGATCACTATCTTCTGCATGGCACGCATTGAACCACATATTCAATGCAAATGGTTTATTTTTGGGTTGAGCCTGAATGAACTTGATTCCACGATCAACAATCACTTCCGTCTCGTGACGCAAACTCCCATCGGGCTGCTTTTTGTAGAAAGGGTTGCGTCCAATTGCC
>JAUWWJ010000111.1 GCA_030616935.1 Planctomycetaceae bacterium | reverse complement strand
GAAGCAGATACTTGAGCTCTATCAAGGAGATGGCAGCGAAGAGAATGTGCTTATGCATGCAGCCCGCGGGGATAGTCAGCAGCAACGCAATCAGTTGTGTTACGCTCATCTTTATCTCGGTCTCTACGCTGAGGCAAATGGGAATATTGGAAAAGCCAAAGATCATATTCTCCAAGCGGCCGGGACCTACAGTATGGATCACTACATGGGTCGAGTTGCCAACGTGCATGCCAGAGTACGAGGCTGGCTCTTACCTGTTGAATGAATGTGAACATTTTCATGCCAAGGTGGCACGGATGAGTGTGAATGACTTGCCTTGTTGACGCCTCGCCCTTTCAAGAAGATGATTTCTTGTTATTGAAAGCTATGAAAGAAAGAGGGCATTGTTTGTGAGCATGAGCGACAAGGCGGATACCTCGTCAGCTGCACCGCTTCTTTCTCAGTGCCTTGTTGCTGAGTTCTGCGGCACATTTGGCCTCGTGTTCATTGGAACTGGCGCACTTGTTGTCAATGAAATGACGGGTGGCGATATTACTCATGTTGGCGTGTCACTCTCTTTTGGCTTAACCGTGCTCGCAATGATTTATGCCTTTGGTGATGTGTCTGGGGCTCACATTAACCCGGCAGTGACTGTTGGATTCTGGGCTTCAGGTCGCTTTGATGGACGACGTGCCCCCGGATATATCGCGGCCCAGTGCGCAGGTGCCCTGACGGCAAGCGGTGCCGTGCGATTGCTCTTTCCTGCCGCTGCATCTCTTGGTGGAACCGTGCCAAGTGGGGCCAGTTCTCAGGCTTTTGTATTAGAAATTATTCTCACTCTTATTTTGATGCTCGTGATCTTGAGCGTTTCTTTGGGCGCAAAAGAAACGGGTTTGTTAGCTGGCGTTGCCATCGGATCCGTGATTGCTTTTGAGGCGTTATTTGCAGGTCCAATAAGTGGAGCTTCGATGAATCCTGCTCGGTCACTCGGGCCAGCAATCATAGCTGGTGATATTCACTCTCTGTGGGTCTACCTCGTTGCCCCCGTTCTTGGTGCACTACTCGCCGTACCACTCCACCGAGTCATTCATCGTCATCATGCGATATGATTTGATTAATCGTTCCTGCATAAAAACATCTGGATTGTAAGGAGCGAAGAACCGATTCATAAGAGACCGTGGTTTTTCGACATTGGATGGTTAATTGATTTGCGCTAGACTATTTCGTATCAGGCAATGGTTTTTAGCCGTTGAGGTTTGTGCAATAGGGAAAAGAATGAAAAGTAAAAACGTAGCAGTATTGTTTTTTGGAGTTTGTTGTTTGGGAGTGAGTTTTCATGTTGCGAACCATTCGCTAGCCGCAGAAGTAGCAATTCCGGGTTTCGTTCCAGGAGATACGCAACCTGATACAAATCCTCCAGCTATACGTCATAAAGATGGATGGCTTGTGCCCTACGAAGAAACGATTCCTGGTTCAGACGTTACATTTCAAATGGTACCAGTTCCGGCGGGTACATTTCTCCTGGGTAGCCCTACTGATGAAGTCGGCCGAGAGGATGTTGAAGGTCCTCAAGTTGAAATAGCAGTTTCTCCATTCTGGATGGGTGCTTGTGAGGTGACCTGGGAAGAGTACAAGGTCTTCATGAGTATGCTTGATCTGTTTACAGCACTTGAGAGTTCAGGTGTGCGTCTCGTAACAGAAGAAAATGAAGTTGATGCAGTAACTGCCCCATCAGCTCTTTATGATCCAACAACAACATTTATAAATGGTGAAGAGCCGCAGCAGCCTGCTGTGACAATGACCCAGTATTCTGCTCGGCAGTACACAAAGTGGCTCACTGGTTTGACCGGTCGCTTCTACCGTTTGCCTGCAGAGGCAGAATGGGAATACGCTTGTCGTGCTGGCACGAAGAGTCCGTTTTCTTTTAATGACACAGATTCTTTCGGTGACTACGCATGGTTTGTTGAAAATTCTGACGACACAACACATCCCGTGGGCGAGAAAAAACCAAACCCGTGGGGGCTTTTTGATATGCACGGCAATGTTTCAGAATGGGTCATCGATGAAATGACAGAAGATGGCTACGCACGTGCGGCTGCGTTACCACAGCCAGTGACCGCTGATGAATCGATTCGTTGGCCAACAGATCTGGAATCACGAGTGGTTCGCGGAGGTGCTTATTTCGACGAGCCTTCACAATGCCGCTCGGCGGCACGGCGTGGTTCTGAAGATGAAGCCTGGAAAGACGTTGACCCAAATCTCCCCAAGAGCCCCTTCTGGTATACAGAGGAACCGGCGTTGGGTATCGGCATGCGTCTGGTACGACCTGTTGATATTCCGTCTACGACCGAAGAGAAATCTCAGTGGTGGAAGGCAGATATCGAAAGCATCGAGTTTGACGTCAATGACCGAGTTTCACAGGGTCGTGGTGCACGTGGTATTGCGGATGAATCACTTCCTAAGGAAGCAAAAGAACTGGGGTTCGCTGAATAACCAGCGGCGAGTCCTCTAAGTGTCCACTGAAACAGGTGTGAGGAAGTGCTCGTCAAGTTTTGCTGGGCTGCAGAATATTCCGAAATGTTTAAGCGTTCAACAGGGGCCTCACGGTAACTGATGCGTGCGCCTGCAACATGTCATTTCTAAATGTGAGAGCCCTTCGGTTTTTCTGCGGCTCGTTTGTTCTCATGGAATTCTTTCAGTAGGGTGCTCGGGCGGGTCGTTTCAATAAAAGGAGTGGTGTAATGGCAGCAGCTCGAGATGGGAGCCTGGCAGCACACAAGGCAGAGGCGTCGGCCGGGACGGGCCCAGTCATCACGGGCGTTCATACCGCTTTGGTAGATGTTCCGCTTGGCCAAAGAACAATTACGGACAGCCAGTCCAGCGTGCAATCCGTAGAATTTCTGCATGTATCCATTGAGACCGATGCAGGGATTACAGGATACGGATTCAATTGGAATTACACTCGTGGCTTACGGTCTGTGCAGGTGATGATCGACGATTGTTTCGCTCCAGCGGTGCTCGGTATGCCAGCTTTTGATCGGCACGCTACATGGCAAGCCATGCACGCAACAACACATTTCATTGGACGTGTTGGTGTTGCTCAGGTTGGTCTCTGTGCAATGAATCTCGCACTGTGGGACATCCAGTTGAAGGTAGAGGAGGTGCCGCTGTGGCGGCACCTTGGTCCTGTCAAAGATCGTGTGAAGGCGTACAACACCGACGGTGGCTGGTTGACATGGACAACTGCCGAGGTGATTGATGACATGCACCACATAATCAATCGAGGATTTGATGCAGTTAAAATGAAACTTGGGCGTTCAGATCCAATGGAAGATTTTCAACGGGTGCGGGCAGTGCGACAGGCTATTGGTGACGATATCAAATTAATGGTTGATGTGAATACAGTCTGGGATTTGGAGACGGCTATTCAATGGGGCAAGCGGCTTGAGGAATTGAACGTCGAGTGGCTCGAAGAACCACTGCACCCCTTTGATGTACGATCGCACGCTGCACTTGCCAAAGCAATACGGACACCGATCGCAGTTGGGGAAACGGTCTATACAGTGTATGGCTTTCGAGAATACATCGCCCAAGAGGCAGCAGGTGTGCTGCAGGCTGATGTAACAAAACTTTCCGGAATTGAAGAATGGCTTGAAGTTGCCGCGATCGGTCAGACGCATGGTCTGCAGGTCATTCCTCACACAAATGTACAGCAGAATGTCCATGTCCAGCTTGCGGCAGCAACGACGAATACGCCGATGATCGAATGTTGTTATGAATCGCTCTTTGAGATCTGGGAAAATCCGGTCCGTGTTGTTGATGGTTTTTACACACTTCCTGACGTTCCTGGAATCAATGGGAAGCTGACAGACACGGTTCTGGAAAAATTTCGAGTGAGTTGAGAAGAATCTGTTATGACGTGGGTGCATTGAGGAGGTAATCTCGATGCCGAGAGAGTCGGTTTTGTCGGCCTAAGCAGTCCCGGATTCCACTTCTAAGATACTTAGACGAATAAAGAGAGTTTTTGATATGCGTTATGTGGTACATGCCTTCCTGTTTGCTGCGAATTTGTGTGTGGTTACAGCTTCTGCCCATGATGTGTCACCTGAATCGAACCGCCGCGTTGTGAACATGGAAATGGTTGCTCAGGTAGAGGTGTGGCTGAGCCTGCTGACTGAACAGCAGCACAAGGCAGCGTGCTTTCCATTCAAGAGTGACGAGCGAATGAATTGGCACTTCATACCACGTGAACGCTTGGGGCTGTCACTGAAAGCAATGAATCTTCAGCAGCGGCGGGCGGCTTACGCACTGTTGCAAACGGGCCTCAGTCACCAGGGGTATCTCAAGGCAACAACGATCATGAGCCTCGAAAGCGTTCTGCGTGAACTCGAAAAAGATCGTCCAGGTAATGAAGATCGCCGTGATCCAGAAAAGTACTGGTTCTCGGTTTTTGGTACTCCGTCAGAAACTGAGCCGTGGGGCTGGCGACTTGAAGGACATCATGTGTCAATTAATTTCAGTTCAGTGGCTGGGGCTGTTGCTGCAGCAACACCTCTGTTTCTTGGGGCGAGTCCAGCAGAAATTCGAACTGGACCTCGGGCTGGCCAGCGAGTGCTTGCCTCTGAAGAGGATATGGCGAGGAAACTGATTGTTTCTCTGCAAGACAATCATGCAGAGAGATCGGTAATATCTTCGGATGCACCAGATGAGGTTTTGACGGTTCCTGATGCATCGCTGGATTTGGGAGTACCGCAAGGAGTTTCTGAAAAAGAGATGAGCCCAGTGCAGCAGGCGTTATTTCGGCGATTAATAGAACAGATTATACGGACGCTTCGCGGTGAATTAGCTGATGACGTGCTCGCAGAAGTCTCGGAAAATGAATGGAAAGAGTTGTCATTTGCCTGGGCCGGAAGTTTTGAGCAGGGCCGAGGTCATTACTATCGAATCCAGGGTCCGTCATTCATTATCGAATATGACAACACGCAGAATGAGGCCAATCATGCTCATATAGTATGGCATTCACTGGAAAATAACTTTGGTCTCAATGCTCTTCGGCTTCATTATGAAAGTCAGCATGACAGGCCGCACACGGATCGTGAGAAAAGCCAGCCCTAAGTTGTTGGCTTGCAGGATCGCTTCATAGTCTGATCAAAAATGAGATCAAAAGCTTGTCGCTCTTGTTCACCTGCCGTTTTTGTGACGAGTGATTGAAGTGTTTCAAGCTGGTGTTGAACTTCCTCGGGATCAAGTAGATGAAGTCTGCTAAAGAGAATGGCGGCTTCAATCACGGCGTGCGCAGCCCTGTTGAAGCCTCTGAACGGGCGAATGAGGTGTGACTTTTGTATATGTGCATGCAGTCGGCAGCGTTCTCCGGTTGTATCTGCTTGTTCTATGCGGAACTCAAACGCTTCGCAGGCATCTTCAAGGATCCAGCCATTGACCGTTTCAGCCGAACGAGTTTGAGGCTGGTTGTAGGGCACGCCAGTGACCGCCTGAGCAAAGAGTAAAACATTATCAGTGAGGTGGAAGACGCCCTCTGGCTGAGACATAAGCAGGCGGCCTGTTCTGCTGCCTTGGAACGGCTTGAGTGTGAGGTGAGTCAAGGATCGAGAGTCCACTACTTCAGGGCCCATCGCGGCGATATGGACATCACCGTCTTCTGTTCTCGTTGTAAGAAGGCCTTCGAGAATCACAGGAACTAAACCTCATTGAGATCGTCGGAAAGAACAGAAACAAACTGTTTTTTGAGATGTTGAAATCAAAACACTTTTTGAGTTTACACTGGTTTCATGATAGATGCCTCGCTTACCGGAGAACGTGTTCATTTCGTCACAGGGAAGTTGTCGGAACATGCGCTGCGAAATATGCTCGAGCGACTGGCTGGCCAGATTGGATTTCAGCCAACAGTTCAGGTGCTGAATATTACCGTTGCAGCATTAATGACAACCGACTGGATTGCTCGGCGGCTCGAGGTGCCAGAAG
>JAUWWJ010000403.1 GCA_030616935.1 Planctomycetaceae bacterium | reverse complement strand
TTCCAGAGGGAAATCCGTATGAAAGATATACCGTTATCTGTCTCAGGAGAAGTCTTCAAGAGATCTATTGAGCTGGCACGGCATGAAATACTTCCGGAATCTCCTCGTCTCGCTGTTGAGCCGTCATATTTGTAGTGATCACGATTTTTTCACCATCACCATCTTCTCTGAAAACATAAATCAACTGCCCCGGTTTACTCTCACTTTTTCTTAAGATTGTACGCAAAACCTCCGCAGCAGGACGGTCACGTTCTGACAGACCAAACGATTGATTTTTCGTAATCCCCTCGGACTCGAGATCTGCACCGGCTATTTCTATTGTAATGTCGACTGCCTCAGAAAGCATTTCGATTGCCGTCTCAAGCGAATCCGAATCAAAGACCAATGTCACCGACTGTTGCAATTTGACAGCAGCAGATTGCTGTAATTCAACACTCTTGCCTTCCGCTACTCGACTGCCAATTGGATTGGCTTGAATTTGATCAAGGAGAAGTGATGCAGCCAACACAATGTTATGAGCTGCCATTTCTGGAAGATATGCATTCGCCACAACGAGGTCCCGACCCTCAATCCCAATACGCAAGTACCGTTGCCCGATACGAAGGATTTCCGGGAGACGCATCACCAGACGACGCCCATACACATCCAGATCACGACCACTGATCACAGCCTCTGCCTTCTTGGACACTTGATGCAGCCCTACTTCCAACTGACGATCGAGAACCCGCGCAGACCCTACTGCCGGACTCACTGCATCCAGTTCAAAATAGGTCCGATCATCGAGATGGATTGAAACTGCTGCCGCTGGACATTCAGCACCTAGGATATTTTCAATCGGGGCAAGCAATGGCAGCGTTGTCGCTGGTAACAAGACCCGGCCATCGTGGACAAGAAAATGAGGTGAACCCAAAAGCGTGAACTGCCGACTGCCATCTAGAACAGGCCCAAGCGGCCGCATACTTCGAGGAAGTTCGCTTGTCTCAGCAGTTGTCGACATGAGTGCATCCATAAGTTGTGGCACCGCAACAACCACATCATTTCCATTCTCACCATTTGGATACCAACGAAGCCACCCTCCTGAATTTCCAGCAGGAACTGCCTCGTTGGCTCCTCCTGCTCTTGCGCCTTCCTGCCCGCCGGGCTCGTAACAGTGAGCCCAGATTGCAACTAGTGGCAGACCATTCTCGTCAGCTTGCCAGCTCACTTGCAACGTTTCAATTTTTGAGAGCGAGCACTTCACTAAACTCTCGAGCAGAACCATGACTGCTTTCAGTTGTTCTCCACCTGCTTTTAAGACGAATTGGCCGTCCTGAGAATTCATAAAGTCTGCCGGCCGGGCTGAAAGAATTAACTGTGAACCTGATGGCAAATAGCGAAACACGAGACGTGATGGTTCTGTTGGCGGCATCCAAGGCAACGAGTCATCAACAGCAAGAACAAATGTGTTTTCCTTGCCTACCAGACGCGTTCCTGCCGAGGCTTCCGAAGCAGCCGAACCTGCTTTCTCTTTTACTTTAGAAATTTGAGTTTCTTTTTCCGAACCAATCTCAAAACGTGAGAACGTTCGCCATATTGAAAAAGCAGTGAAGGCCACAAGAAGAACACCCACAATGATCGAAGGAACCGACAGCATTCGGCAATTCTGATTTTGTTTTTTAGTTTTGCTTCGATCGGAAGTCTTGGCTTCCACACCACCTCCAGCAGCTACAGCAATCAGATTAGGCTGGAAAGCACGCTGCGGTGGCAACTCTGAACTCACCACTGAACCCCGAAGGCACGCTGAAATGGCATCGACGGCTTCAACCGCATCGCTGTAGCGTTGGCGCGGGTCTGTCGCTGTCATGTAATCAAGCAGCTTTTGAATTTCTTGAGGATAACCTTTTATTGGTGCCACAGTGACGAGCTACGCCTTCCTTCTTCACAAATAAAAGTACTCGTTGCCAACGGGCTCCCTTTCCAAATTGCTGGCCTCCCTACAAGGATCGCATGAAGCAGGCATCCTATGCCGTAGACATCACCAGCCGGTGTTACCGGTTTCCCGGAAACCAACCGCTCTGGTGGGACAAAACAAATACTCTCGGCAAATTGTTCAACAACCTGAGGTGACCTCAGTGAGTCGGCTGCAAAGACACCAAGCGGATCACCTGACAAAGGGTACTGCAGAAGCCGCGGCCCATTCTGAGAAGATGTTTCGGTCGACGTTCCAACAAGAGCGATGGTTGAAATCATCCCATGAACGCCACCAAGTCGATGAATCTCCGCGACACCGCGACATACCAAGAGAATTGTCTTCATTGCCTCCACGGCTGACCACGTACGCGTTTGACTCACCTCAGCAACAGAAACCTGAGAAATAAGATCTTCACAAACAATGAACCGACTTCCTCCGGCTGATTCCAACGCCCATGTTCTTGAGAGGATGGGAGATGTCGTTTCTGCAGCACGCTCTACCTGCCGAACAACCTCAGTCCAAACATCGACCCGCTGACTTACCGAGTCGTCGATTGGCACAAGCGATACAGCCTGCTTGGTTGGCTCATGACGTCCTTGGTAGACAACACCGCCTGGACGCATGCCGCGTTTGTCGAGGAGGCGATAATCCCCCATGAAAAAGTTACTGGCGTTTCCTTTTGTAAGTTGTTTCGCCTGCCAGAGAGTCAGTACTCGTTGTCGTACGAGCCACTGAGCCACAATCGCCGTTTG
>JAUWWJ010000012.1 GCA_030616935.1 Planctomycetaceae bacterium | reverse complement strand
GTATCAATGTTTTGGCTGAGCTCATGAGACCGGTCGAGGAAGCCATTCCATAGCCATATGCCAGCAAGGCAGCAATCGGCTTCTGCTGGCGAAACAACGGAGGCTCCGAATAAAGTTTCTGATGAGGTTTTGTCTATCCGTTGGTCGAATCCGGCCTTTGGTGTTCCTGGCCCAAGTGGCGGCAGGTCTGGGTCAAGCAGGTCAGCGATCGCGGAAGGAAGGCAAAAAGAAGGTGTCAGCATGTCAGTTGAAGTTGTCTCATGTCACCGGGTGGCGGCGGGTCTCGTTAATTAAAAAATTCGACGTGAATTGCCACTCTGCTTCACGCTTTTCATGGTTTCATTGCAGTCTACTTGAACAGTTTGCAAATCGGGCTTCGTGTTCCATCAGGACGCACAAGCCAAAAACCTTTATAACCGTTTTCTGATTTCGGAGACGCTGAGGTCTTTTCATTACAGTAGATTTGCCAGTAGACCGCATACGGACAGCCGAACTTGCGAGCAACGTTCAGTAACTCGGTGGTTCGCTCAAAAGCAACTTTTGGTGTTGCCTCTGATTCAGGGAGTCCAAACTCTCCGACATAAACGCCATTGGTGTCGAATGGGCTGGTCGGACGCTTGTGCTGTGATATGAAGGCCAGTGATTGTTTAAAAGCCTCAGGCGAATCCTTGGTATCCCGAGCGGAATAAGATACTAAATCTACTGAGACATGAGGCAGCACATCTGTCGTAATGCTTGGGGCGCTGCGAGTCATCGCCTGCTTAACAAGATTGACCTCGAGTGCGTGGAAAACCTGTGCTTCACTGTGATTCCATGCGGCCCGGGCACGTTCAATGCCCCTCTGCCGGGCTGCTACCCATCGGATAATCGCTGCGGTGCTGGATGGTTCCTGTGCAGAATGAGGATTGAAGTTTCCCCGCAATGCCCAATCTCCCTCTCAGTTCTGAATGATGAATGTCTTATGTGAATTTTTGTAGGTGGAAAGCAAATAGCGGGTGAGCGACGCAAAACATTCCTCCTCAGCTTGCTCATCCTGAGAGGTAAATTCCTCCCTCCAATAGCTCGCAGAGCGTCCAGGGCGAAAGGCGTTCAAAATAAAAGTATCAAAACTTCTTAAAAAAAGTGATCGGAAATTGGGTGTGTCTGCGAGATCTTCGAGGGTTTCAGTAGAGGGCCACATTGAGTGAAATGGATAAAGCTTTGGCGAGGGGTTATCTGTGTCCAGGCTAAGGGCGACTTTGATGCAACGCGCACCTATGTTCCGTGCGACGGCAGCACCTTCATTGAGATAATCGGTATCCGAAAACGAATACAGCCCACCGATATGGGCGACTCCTAGCTGCATCTCGAAATCAGGAGGGGAAGCATGTGTGACGGTCAACAGGGCTGACCCAATCAGATATGTGATGCAATGTGTTCTTGTGTGATGGCGTGTCATTTTGAGCCAGAACGATGCGAATACCCTCAGATAAGGTGATATCTTGACGAATCCAGCCAACAGCATAGGCTGTATTGGATTCTCAAATACTTGCGAGCAACACTATTTGATTTTTAAATAGTGTTGTTGTCAACCTGTGCCTGGTTAGCGAATGGCTTGGATCTGCTTTTTGCGGTTTCGGCCTCCTTTGGTTGTCGGTGCGGTTTGTAAAGGGAATGGTGGTCATCAGTTGGAACGTGGCGGATATGAACCTTAAATCACTCAAAATCTTCTGTGACATCGTTACCCGAAAGAGCTTTTCAAGGGCGGCGGAAGATAATGGCCTTTCTCAATCTGGTGCGAGTCAGGTTGTGAGCCAATTGGAAAATCGCCTTGGTGTTCAGTTAATTGAGCGATCGAAACGGCCACTTATGCCCACGCATGAAGGCCGTGTCTTCTTCGAAGGCTGTCGAGATATTGTCGCGCGGTATGACGCACTCGAGGATGAAGTTCACTCACTTCGAGAAGATGTTGCCGGTCGGGTTCGTGTTGCAGCCATCTATTCAGTTGGACTGCATCATATGAGTGCATATGTGCAGGAGTTTATGGCGCGATACCCAAAGGCGAACGTGCGACTGGAGTATCTACATCCGCAGAGAGTCTGTGAAGCCATTGAAAATGATCAGGCAGATGTCGGCATTGTGAGCTACCCACGGGGTTCGAGGGTCATAGAAGCTGAGTCGTGGCGCGAAGAGCCCATCGTTCTGGTCTGCGGTCCAAATCATCCATTTGCTGCCCGAGAAAGTGCATCTCTTGCAGATCTGCACGGACAACGATTAGTGGGTTTTGATCATGATCTCGTCATTCGTCAAGAAATCGACAAGGCCATTGAATCGGTAGGAGCAGAGCCGAGTGTTGTTATGGAATTTGACAACATCGAAACAATCAAGCGGGCGGTGGAAATTGACGCGGGTATGGCTTTGCTACCGGAACCCACTGTTGTACGAGAAACTGGTGTAGGCACTCTGGTCAGTTTGCCACTCGAAGAGAATCCGCTCATACGACCCCTTGGAATTATTCGCGGCCGAGGCAAACCCCTTTCCCCAACCGCGAGAAGATTTCTTGATCTGTTACGTGGCCATGCACATGACACTGACGAAGGTATTCAGGAGCTAAAGCGTCCACCCGAAGCTCTTGGTGACTTGGCGGTTGTCGGCACAGCCTGATACCTGTCAATGACTCGGTAGTGGCAAAGGCAATTCGGAGGCTATGGGCCCCCAAAAGCCGAATTCCACTGAAAAAATAACAAAACTCAAAATTTGAAACCCTCACGATGAGAAAACAAGTAATGAAACCCCCAATACGACTTCCGGAAAGCCGTGGCCTCTACGACCCAGCAAACGAGCATGATTCATGTGGTGTGGGTTTTATTGCACATATTAAAGGGAAGAGGTCTCGCCAAATTGTTGACGATGCCGATCGTATGCTTCAGCACATGGAGCATCGTGGTGGTTGCGGCTGTGAAGACAACACGGGTGATGGTGCTGGCATGCTTACAGCATTGCCGTATGAGTTAATTGAGAAAATTTCTCAGGAAGAGATGGGGCAGGAACTACCACCTCGTGGCTTGTATGGCAGCGGTGTCTTTTTCATGCCAACAAATCCTGCAGAGCGAGCGCAATGCCGAGGAATCGTTGACCGAATAATTAATGAGCAGGGCCAGAAACTCATCGGGTGGCGTGAACTACCGGTTGATCCAGATGCCGCGGATGTTGGTCCCACTGCTCGTCGTGCAATGCCGCACTTTGATCAAGTAATTATTGCCGCTGGAGAAGGTCTTGATCAGGAGGCATTTGAAAGGCAGTTGTTTGTTATTCGGAAGTGGTCGAGCCAACAAATTCGAGTAGAGAGTAGCCTCTCCCAGAAGTTGATGTTCTACATTTGCTCGTTGTCAACGAAAGTCATTATTTGGAAGGGCATGCTGCGTTCCATGCAGGTCATTCCGCTGTTTAAAGACCTCCAGAATCCAGACTATAAAACGCACCTCGCAATGGTGCATTCAAGATTTTCAACAAATACATTCCCGAGTTGGGATCGGGCGCAGCCGTGTCGGCTCATGGCCCACAACGGTGAGATCAATACTCTTAGGGGAAATGCAAATTGGATGTTTGCCCGTCAGGGTGTGATGAAGAGCGATCTGTGGCAAGACGACATTCGGAAGCTCTGCCCAGTTATTGAGCCCGATTGTTCCGATTCTGGGAACTTTGATAACGCACTTGAAATGCTTTATTACTCTGGTCGATCGCTTCAGGAAGCAGTCATGATGATGATCCCCGAAGCCTGGCAGAATCATCACAGCATGCCTGAAGACAAGCGAGCGTTTTATGAATATCAATCAGCACTTCAAGAACCATGGGACGGGCCAGCCTCGGTCTCGTTTACAGATGGTCACTACATCGGTGCTGTCCTCGATCGGAATGGCTTGCGGCCAAGTCGGTATTACGTCACTCACGACGATCGCGTCATCATGGCGAGTGAAGTAGGTGTTGTGCAGGTCGATCCTAAACAGGTGAAGTCAAAAGGACGGCTTCAGCCAGGAAAGATGTTTCTTGTTGATTTCGAACAAGGTCGTATTATTGCAGACGACGAGCTGAAAACGTCTGTAGCTACAAAGCGTCCGTATAAGGCTTGGATTCAAAATCAGGTAATTCATCTCAATGATCTTCCTGAAAAAAAATCCCCTTCGTACTATGACAGTGACGAACTTCTGAAACGGATGCAAGCGTTTGGCTACACGACTGAGACGCTTCAGTTCATGCTCATGCCAATGCTGCGAGAGAAACGAGACCCGATTGGCTCAATGGGTAACGATGCAGCGCTTGCTTGTCTATCTGATAAACCTCGGCTCTTGTACGAGTATTTCAAACAACTTTTTGCACAAGTGACAAACCCTCCTGTTGATTCGATACGGGAAGAGGTCATCATGTCGCTGGAATGTTTTATTGGTCCGGAAGGAAATCTTTTGGAAACAACCGAGGAGCAGTGCCACCGGCTTTGTATTCCTCATCCAATCCTGACCAATGAAGAAGTTGCGGCTATCAAAGCAATCGATCATCGTGGGTGGAAGTCAAAGACTATTGACATTACGTATCCACGATCCGAGGGAGATGCAGGCCTTCGGCCAGCCATTGATCGCATCTGTGCCGAAGCGACTCAAGCGATTCATGACGGCTATTCGCTGGTAGTTCTTTCAGATAGAGCGGTGAGCCCTGAACGTGTGCCAGTGAGTTCACTGCTTGTGACAGGGGCGGTTCATCATGCACTTGTGAAGCAAGAACTACGGACAAGAATCGGCATTGTTCTTGAATCTGGAGAAGCACGCGAGGTCCATAACTTCTGCTTGCTAACGGGGTATGGTGCAGATGCCATTAATCCATATCTTGCATTTGAAGCCCTTCGTCAGGCTCGTATTGATGGTCTGCTCGAAGAAGAGTTTAGTGATGAAAAAATCGTGCCGGCCTTCCGAAAAGCGGTTGCCAAGGGTATTAAAAAAGTAATGGGCAAGATGGGTATCTCTACTCTTGCTTCATACAAGGGGGCTCAGATATTCGAAGCGGTTGGATTGGCGCCAGAGGTAATTGAAAAATGCTTCGTTGGAACATCAAGCCGAATTTCAGGCGTCGGGTTTGATGTCATCGCTGAAGAAGGAATTCGTCGGCACGAAATCGGCTATCCGGCACGCCGTGATGAAGCCCGTTCAATACTTCCTAACGATGGTCAGTTTCATTGGCGAAGAGAAGGTGAGGCACACGCTTGGAACCCACATACTATTGCCCAGGTACAGGTCGCTGCTCGAACAGGATCGAGAGATGCGTATCGTCAATTCGCCGAGACAGTGAATGAGGATGCCCATCGTCGGTGTTTTTTGAGAGGATTGCTTCAATTCAAAAATGACCGAACCCCAGTGGCTATCGAAGAGGTAGAACCAGCTCGTGAAATTGTGAAGCGGTTTTGTACTGGTGCAATGAGCTATGGTTCTATTTCTGCGGAAGCGCACGAAACGATTGCCGTTGCAATGAACGTGCTGGAAGGGAAGAGCAACACCGGAGAGGGGGGTGAAGATCCAGAGCGATTCAAATGGTATGGTCGCCCTGAAGACGAGCACGAGACAATGCTTAACACGCTTGAAAATCTTGACCCGGAGAAGGCCAAGGCCCAAACGAATCAGTATTCGAAGAGGTCGTATATCAAGCAGGTTGCTTCAGGACGTTTTGGTGTCACGAGTTGGTATCTAACGAATGCAGACGAATTGCAGATTAAGATTGCACAGGGAGCAAAGCCCGGTGAAGGAGGTGAGCTATCAGGCCACAAGGTCAATAAAATTATTGCTGCCACTCGTCACTCAACGCCTGGAGTAGGGTTAATTAGTCCACCTCCGCATCATGACATCTACTCAATCGAAGACTTGTCGCAGCTTATTTTTGACCTGAAAAACTCGAATCCATCAGCGGCAGTAAGTGTGAAGCTTGTGTCAGAGGTTGGTGTGGGCACAATTGCCGCGGGTGTCGCAAAAGGTAAGGCCGACAAAATTCTAATTTCTGGTACCGATGGAGGTACTGGTGCTTCACCACTGACGAGCATTAAATTTGCCGGTCTTCCGTGGGAGCTTGGTATTGCCGAGACGCATCAGACTTTAGTGATGAACGATCTTCGCAGTCGTGTGCGACTTGAAACTGACGGTCAGTTGAAAACAGGACGTGACTTAGTTATTGCTGCTTTGTTGGGTGCTGAAGAATATGGATTCGCGACCGCGCCACTCATTACTATGGGTTGTATCATGATGCGGAAGTGTCACCTCAATACGTGCCCGGTTGGTATTGCTACACAGGACCCTGAACTTCGAAAGAAGTTTTCAGGGAAGCCCGAGCATGTCGTGAACTATCTCTTTCTTGTTGCTGAGGAAGCCAGAGAGATTATGGCGAGCCTCGGTTTTCGTTCCATTAATGAGATGGTTGGCCACGTAGAAGTACTAGAAATTAATGAAGCAGTGCGTCATTGGAAGGCAAAGGGGCTCGATCTTGCTCCAATATTGACGCCAGCAGAGGGTCCTCATCCGGATACTGTAACCACATGCACTATTTCCCAGAATCATGGTTTAGAAGAAGTCCTTGATAATGAGCTTATTAAGAAATCGATAGCTGCGATTCATGAACGCATCCCTACGCGATTTCCAATGGAAATTGAAAATATTGATCGGGCATTCGGCACCATGTTGAGCCATGAGGTCTCTAAGGCGAATGGGGAGAATGGACTGCCTGACGATACGATTCATATTGATGTTGTTGGTTCAGCTGGACAGAGTCTTGGGGCATGGTTAGCACCTGGTGTCACCATCGATCTTGCGGGTGATGCGAATGATTATGTGGGTAAGGGTTTATCAGGTGGGAGAATTATCATTGCACCGCCAGAAGGATCCACCTTTGTTCCTGAAGAAAATATGATTATTGGAAACGTTGCTCTTTATGGTGCCACTGCCGGCGAGGCATACTTCAGAGGCATGGCTGCCGAGCGATTTTGTGTTCGAAACAGTGGAGCCCAAACAGTCGTTGAGGGCGTTGGCGATCACGCTTTGGAATACATGACGGGAGGTCGAGTCGTCATTCTTGGACCAACAGGTCGTAATCTTGCTGCAGGAATGTCTGGCGGAGTCGCGTTCATCTACGCTCCTGATCGGGATGTTCTACGTCTCAACTGCAATTTAGAGCTCGTCGAACTTGAGTCAGTAGAGTCTGCTGAAGATAGTGCTGAACTTAAGGAACTCATACAGCGGCACGCTGACTACACCGGTTCGACAGTGGCAAAAGGCATTTTGGAGACATGGGAGCAATCACTTAGTCAGTTTGTAAAAGTCATGCCTCGAGACTACAAACGCGCACTTGCCGAGTTAGCGGCCGAATCGAAAGTTGCTGTGGCAACGAACTGAAAATGAATCAAACCAAAACAACGTATCAATTGGCATAGCCGTGCTTCACGAGGAGCCGGCAGAAGACGAAAGGAAATCAACCGATGGGAAATCCACGGGGATTTATGACAGTAGATAGACAGACCTATTCCGAGCGCGATCCGGTTGAGCGGATTGGGGATTGGAATGAATTCCATCTGGATCTGCCTATTGTCGAACTCCAAGACCAGGGGTCACGCTGCATGGACTGTGGCGTACCCTTTTGCCATACGGCAGATCTTATGGCCAACATGGCTGCAGGCTGTCCTGTGCGGAATCTGATTCCTGAGTGGAATGACCTTGTCTATCGTGGGCATTGGCACGAAGCGCTTGAGCGTTTGCACAAAACGAACAACTTCCCTGAATTTACAGGACGAGTGTGTCCCGCACCGTGCGAGGGTTCGTGTGTGCTGGGTATTCATGAACCACCCGTCACAATTAAGCAGATCGAATGTTCAATTGTAGATCGTGGATGGGAAGAAGGATGGATTACTGCATCCCCGCCTTTAGAACGCACTGGGAAAAAGGTAGCTGTAGTTGGTTCGGGGCCTGCCGGGCTTGCCTGCGCGGCTCAATTGAACAAGGCCGGTCATCTTGTCACGGTATTCGAGCGAGCGGATCGTATTGGAGGGCTGCTTATGTATGGCATTCCTAATATGAAGTTGGATAAAGAAGCAGTTGTTCAACGAAGAGTCGACCTACTTGCAGAAGAGGGAATCACTTTCAAAACAGGTGTTGAGATCGGGAAAAATATTCCAGCAGCTTCGCTCATGTCGGACTTTGATGCTGTCGTGTTGTGTGTGGGATCGACGCGTCCAAATGACTTTTTTGCTAAAACACCGGGTCGTGATTTGGATGGTATTCATTTTGCGATGGATTTCCTGACCGCAAACACTCGCAGTCTGCTTGACTCGAAGCATCAGGATAAAAAGTACATCAGTGCAAAAGACAAAGACGTTATTGTGATTGGTGGTGGTGATACGGGCACAGACTGCATTGGTACATCATTACGTCATGGCTGTCGGTCACTTGTCACCTTTGAGATTGTGCCGCAGCCACCAGAAGAGCGTGCTGCCAATAACCCATGGCCGCAGTGGCCTAAGATTTTACGAACAGATTATGGTCATACTGAGGCTGCAGCTCGTTTTGACTATTCGGATGTTCCTGGAAAAACGTTGGCTGGTGATCCACGAGAGTTTTCTGTGCAAACTGTGGAATTCCTTGGTGATGAATCCGGCAGGCTTCGAGGAGTGAAAACAATTCGACTTGACTGGACGAAGCCCCAGAAGAACGGGCCACCATTTAGTATTGTCGAAGGAAGTGAGCAGGAGTGGCCGTGCCAAATGATCCTTCTGGCACTTGGATTCGGCGGTCCTGAAAAAACTATTGCCAAGCAGTTGAATCTTGATTGCGATGCACGTACGAATTTCTCAGCGGAATATGGCCGATATACGACAAACATAGACGGAGTTTTTGCAGCTGGCGATTGTCGCCGCGGACAGAGCCTCGTTGTCTGGGCCATCAATGAAGGACGTGAAGCTGCCCGAGAGTGCGATCGGTATCTTATGGGAACAACCAGCCTCCCAAGTGTGGAGGATGAAGAAGCAGTAGGTGTTGCCTCATAGCGTCCCTTCCATAGAAATTACAACCGATATAAAAATAAAAAACCGGTCATCCTGCAGCCTGTAAGAGCGAGCAGAGATGACCGGCTTTATGACGACGGAAGTCGTTTTTCGAATTAGATGGCGTCAGCGCCAGTCTCACCTGTTCGAATTCGGACAACTTCGGCAAGGTCAGAAACGAAAATCTTGCCATCGCCGACCTGCCCCGTTCTGGCAACGGTCATAATCTTGTCGATAACAGTCTGTGCTTCGCCATCGCTGACAACGACTTCAAGCTTGACCTTTGGAAGAAAGTCTACGGAATACTCAGCACCCCGATACGTCTCGGTGTGACCGCGCTGACGGCCAAATCCTCGAACTTCGGTGACAGTCATTCCTTTGATTCCTACTTCATTCAATGAATCTTTTACTTCCTCGAGTTTAAAGTGTCGTAGTATTGCTTCGATTTTTTTCATGATCATCCCTTTCTCTATTCGTTTTCAAAGTGCCTCAATGTCGCATCCTGTCAGGTTCCGCCGCCGTAAGTTTGCGTGTGCCATAATCTGGCTTTCGAGAATATTGATAAGCAAGCAGTGTGCCATTCAGAAAAAAAAGAAAATGCGTTTTTTCGCGTTATTTTTAGCTTATAGGAAAAATGAATTGTCGCGCGGATGTGACACGTTGTTGGGCGCATTGCCTTATGTAACGTGCTCTTTCTAAAGAAAGAAGCATAAAGACGCGAAAAAGTACGATTCGCGCGAATGAGGCGCCTGATTCATCATACTGATGCGCATGCGAGTGCTGCGATCATTCAGGCTTGCTTTGGTCTTGATTGCCCCGAAAGTGTGATGGATCTAAGTCGTGAGACTTTAAAAGTCGGTACAGGGTGCCGCGAGGAACCTGGGCTTTTTTCGCAGCGGCCGAGACATCACCTCGAACCTGTTTCATGAGTTGTCGAAGATACTGTTGCTCAAATTCAGCAACATGAGCGGACCTTTGTGAGAAAAACCCGCTCGATTCTAGAACTGCTTTTCCTGAATGAGCGAAGACGTTACTCACCTTTTTACCCGCCGCCGCCACAATGTCATCAGGAAGGTCGTCCACTCCAATGACGTCGTCTGGCGTTAGTGCCATGGCTCGGCGTATGACATTTTGAAGTTCACGAACGTTTCCTGGCCAGGAGTAGTGTTGTAACACCTGATAGGCATCACTTGAGAACCGGCCTGCATCACGTCCCATTTCTCGTCCTGCTCGGCTAGCAAAAAACTCAGCTAGTAAGCCGATATCATCTCCACGCTGACGAAGAGGTGGAATGCTAATCCGAACAACATCGATGCGATAGAAAAGATCTCTCCGAAATGTGCCGTTTTCTACCATCACATCAATATTACGAGAAGTTGCTGCAACAATACGAACGTCAACGGGTGTTTCCTTGCGGGCACCAACTCGCCGAAGCCGCCGCTCTTGTAGAACTCGAAGAAGTTTTGCCTGAAGGGCGGGTGGGAGTTCAGCGACTTCGTCGAGGAACAGGGTGCCGCCGTCTGCGACTTCTATCAGTCCAATCCGTCGAGCGTCAGCGCCAGTAAAAGCACCACGTTCGTGTCCAAAAAGTTCACTCTCCAGTAATGTCTCAGGAATAGCCCCACAGTCAATTGGTACAAATGGTGCTTCTTTACGCCGACTTCTCTGATGTACTGCTTGAGCGACAAGTTCTTTTCCCGTGCCTGTTTCCCCGGTAATAAGAATGTCGACAGAACTTGTTGCAACGCGTTCAATGAGGTTGTAGACCGCCTTCATCGGAGGACTTTCACCAAGGAAGTTTTCGAATGAATAGGGCCGCTCGATAGCCCGTCTCAATGTCTGTTCGGTAGCCCGCTGTCGTGATGTAGTGAGGGCTTCAACCAGAGCATCTTCAAGGTCTCGCTCGGCATTCTCAACTGGCAGATAGGTCGCTGCTCCATGCCGTAAATAGTCACCAACAGCTTCTTGGCCTTCTTCATTGCCAATGACAACAACCGGAAGATCAGGATCTGCTTCAACGAGCTGATCTAATGTGTTGATACTGCTGCTACCACTTCGGATCACAAGGATGGCAAGATCGAACCCATCGTCTTGGGCAATATCCAAATCGTCGGCGACACTGGTTGTGTGCCGAACTTCAAGAGGTTGCAGCCGGGCAACAAGCCTGCTGTAGGCAAGCCCGTTCGGGCCGGCTGGATCAACGATCACAATGCGTGGCTGCCGCACAGCGTGCCGTTTGTTAGAGGAGAGGATGGGTAAGTGATTCAAGACATGCCATGACCGCCGACAAGCCTATCATTCTCCAATAAGTATCACATTGAAGTATAAAGTGTTCAACCAAGGTCGCTCTGGGTCGCTTCGACGGGCTTGAGCGGAGCTTGCGAGGGGCCAATTCCTGCATGGTGGATCGTCTGGTAAAGTGTCTTCGAGCCACTTTTAATCGAATCAGCTCAATGCCTTCACAGACTCATAAGGAGACTTTTCATGCCGCTCGATCCGTATTCTCTGTGTCCCGGTGGAACCGGCAAGAAAATCAAGTTCTGTTGCCACGAACTGCTTGGTGATCTTGAACAGTTGGATCGCTTGGTTGAGGGTGAGCAGATTGAAGCAGCACTTGAGCAAGTGACGCGTCTCTCGGAGAAGCATCCAGAGAAAGCCTGTCTTTTGGCGACGCAGACAAAACTTGAGTTGGCGGCAAAGAAGTTCAATGATGCAGCTGTAACGAGTCGGGCTTTTCTTGAAGCGTATCCTGACAATCCACTTGCACTTGGTCATGCAGCAGTTGCAGCAGCTCTCATTGACAATATGCAAGAAGCAGCAAGCCTTTTTGATCGTTCTCGAGAAGCAGCAGGCGCTGAGGTACCAGATGATCTTGTCCGTATCGCTATGACATTAGTTCAGGTCGCGGCGCAGGTGGGGCAGTTTGGTCTTGCAGAATCAACTATTGAGTGGCTTGTAGAAAAGTCACTCGGGTCAGAAGAAGAACGAAATGTCCTCATGGAGGCACTTCTTTCATCAGGTTTGCCTCCGGCTTTACGTATTAAGGTGCCATTCGCGGCGACCAAGGAGGATTCACCGTGGCGATTTGAGTTCGATGCGGCACTCAAGCATGCACAGGCGTGGCGTCTGTCGAAAGCAATTAAAACTTTTAATAGTCTCAAAGGGGTTGCTGCAAACAGCCCTGAATTGTTCACGAATATCGCGTTGTTATGTGAGCGGGTTGCTCGCCCTCTGGAAGCAGCAGAGGCGTGGCTGAAGGTAGCAGAATTACGAGCATCAACCCAAGACTCCACAGGTCATGACGAAGCAGTTGAAGCAACGGGTCGGGCAATTGTTCTGGAAACGCAGGCCAACCCCGAGCGTTCACCGGTCATTCGCTATGAATTACTTCGTGGCCCACTTGAGGGCGACGCTGATCTGCTTGAGGATGCGCTTCGGAAAGAAGATCAATTCGAATCGATACCCGTTGATCGTTCTCGGTGGGTGTCGCGAGGTGCTGTCCCCCCACGTTCGACCTGGCGTGTCTATGAGTCCTCCTCTGGTGGGGATCAATCGCCGCGTTTGCTTGGCAGTATGCTCCTCCATGGAAAGCAAACCGATCGTGAGGCAGAGGTGACGCTCCAGGGATTTGGACCTGATGTCAAGGAAGCCAAACCCTTGGTGGAGGCAGCTCTCAAGACCACGCTTGTTGAAGCAGAGCAGCCCGCTGGAATGCCATCAGCGACGCCAATGAATTATCTCGCAAGCAGTCAGTTCCGGATGAATCCTCCGGCAGAACCGGCTGCTCCACCAGCAGCTGGTGAAGATGCTCCGATCGATAAATTGCTAGCGGAACAGCAGGCACGAGTCGCGGATCGATTCAATGCTCTTTGGGCAGAGTCGCCGCTGCCAGAGCTGATGGGTAAAACACCAAAGCAAGCTGTAGCGGATGGTAATGAGTCCTGCCGTCGCGCGGAAGCTTTGGTGAATGACGCTGAGGCCACTGACATTATTGCATCAGGCAGAGCCATCTGGCCTGATTTAAGAAAGGCTATTGGGCTCCCGACACCTGCAACAATTGAATCATCTGAACCTTTAGGG
>JAUWWJ010000304.1 GCA_030616935.1 Planctomycetaceae bacterium | reverse complement strand
TTTGATGATCTCACGCCGCTACATCCGGACAAACGCATTCAACTCGAAACCACTTCCGAAGAGCTGTCGACACGCATCGTTGATTTGATTGTTCCGATCGGTTTTGGTCAGAGGGGGCTTATTGTGAGTCCTCCGCGTGCCGGGAAAACGATTCTTATGCAGAAGATGGCGAAGGCAGTGCTGGCGAACTACCCAGAGGCGTTTGTGTTCATGCTTCTGATTGATGTGCGGCCAGAGGAGGTTACCGACATGGAACGCCATGTGCAGGGGCCAGGGTGTGAGGTAATTAGTTCCACGTTTGATGAAAATGCGAGTCGGCACGTTCAGGTAGCCGATATGGTGATCGAAAAAGCAAAGCGCCTCGTTGAATACGGGAAAGACGTCGTTATTTTTCTCGATTCGATCACGCGTCTTGCACGAGCCTGGAATTCTGAGGTTCCAAACTCGGGAAAGATTCTCTCTGGTGGTGTGGATGCCAACGCATTGCAAAGGCCGAAGAGGTTTTTTGGGAGCGCCCGGAAGGTAGAGGAGGGCGGTTCGCTGACGATTGTTGCGACAGCCCTTGTTGATACGGGCAGTAAAATGGACGATGTTATTTTCGAGGAGTTCAAGGGGACCGGCAACTTGGAGATTGTTCTTGATCGCCGTTTAGTCGATAAACGTGTGTACCCGGCAATTGATATCAATCGATCTGGCACGCGACGCGAAGAAATGCTGCTTGGTAGTGATGAGTTTCGACGAACAAGCGTATTGCGAAGAGTGCTCAGTGAAATGAATCCACCTGACGCGATGGAGTTGCTCATCAACCGTTTGTCAAAAACGAGCTCAAACCATGAGTTCCTACAAAGCCTAAAGTCTTGAGGCAACTATGCGGGTTCCACCACAATCTGTTCCACATAGCGAAGCAGTTGCAGGCTGCAAAATACATGCGTTACAAACGGCGTCAGCTCCGGGCAATGTGCGCGTCGCCATTGCTGTGTCGAAATATAACGAGGCAATCACAGGTCGACTGGCAAACGGGGCGGTCGAAACGCTCAATGCTGCCGGTGTTTCATCTGAACGAATTGAAATAGCAGAAGTCCCAGGAGCTTTCGAGTTGCCGCTTGCTGCTCATGCTCTTGCCAGTAGTGGGCAGTTCGCAGCTGTGCTGTGCCTTGGTGCAGTCATTCGCGGTGAGACAACTCATGATCAACACATAAATACAGCGGTTGCCAATGGTGTGGAGCGTGTTGGTCGGCAGCATGGGATCCCTGTTCTTTTTGGATTGCTCACGTGTGAGACGCGAAGCCAGGCAGAGGCACGGGCCGGCGGTGATGTGGGCAACAAAGGCGATGAGTGTGCGAAGGCTGCGATTGCCATGATGAACCTGTTGGAAGATCTTCCTAAGAATTGATTCAGCCTCTCCTAAGACTCCACTATATTTATCGTTTATACTTTCGATTCCCATTCAATTGTTCGGATTGCTTAACTATGTCGACCCGCCGTCGTGCCCGCGAAGTTTCTCTTCAGGTGCTGTATCAGTTTGATCTCAACCCGTCAGCTGCCTCAATAGATTACAAACCTTTTTTGTACGCACGGCTTCAAGACTCAGCATCGGTCATTTTTTCGAAGGCACTTGTTGAAGGTGTTTCGCAACACCAACAGCAGATTGACGGTCTTCTTGATCAGCGGTCTGAACATTGGCGAGTAAGCCGAATGGCTTCAACAGACCGTGCCGTTTTAAGGCTGGCGGTATTTGAGCTTGCCTGTTCTGACACGCCTGGCCCAGTTGTGGTTGATGAAGGTATTGAGCTTGCGCGTCGCTATGGTTCAGCCAATTCAGCTCCATTCGTGAGCGGAATACTCGGGCGTTGCCTCGACGATCGGGAAGAACTTCGAAAGTCATTGCAAGAAGAAGCAAACCCAGCCGATGCCTAGGTCATGTGATTTATTCCTCCTATTCTTTCACGATAAATAAATAGTCATGGCATTATTTCGCTTTGGAAAATCTGCGTCCGAGTCGTCAACAGGTGAAGAAGAACAGCCTGTTGCAGCCAAGCCCGGTGTTTTCGATCGTCTTCGGGCTGGTCTGTCAAAGACTGCACAGGTTCTTAATACAGACGTGCGAGACCTGCTGAAGCAGGAAGGACGGCATGTCGATGCAGCATTTCTTGAGGAACTTCGCGGTGCTTTGGTACGGACTGATATGGGGCCTTCTGCAGCCGAAGCCATTGTGAAAGATGTTGAGGAAAGGCTGCGATCCCGAGTTGTTGACCCAGAGGTTGTGGTCGAGTCGATTCGTCGAACGCTTTCTGAAAAACTCGCAGGAACGACTGGAGACCTCATGAAGCCATCATCCGGGCCAACGGTTATTCTGGTAACGGGTGTCAATGGGTCAGGAAAAACCACATCAATTGCGAAGCTTACTCGACGCTTTACTGAGTCGGGTCTGCGTGTTGTTCTTGGGGCGGGTGATACGTTTCGTGCTGCCGCTGTCGAACAACTATCAATGTGGGCAGGTCGTTTAGGGGCGGAGATTGTGCGTGGAGATCCTGGTTCTGATCCCGCGAGTATTGCCCATCGAGCAGTCGCGCAGGCTGCCGAAGGAGGCTTTGATATCTGCATTATCGACACAGCTGGAAGGCTTCAGAATCAATCAAACCTGATGCAGGAACTTGGGAAAATCCGTCGCGTGATAAGTAAACAGATTCCTGATGCACCCCATGAGGTGTTGCTTGTTATTGATGCAACAGCCGGCCAGAATGCTCTTGCCCAAGCAGAGGGTTTCAAGGAGGCCGCCGGCTGCACCGGAATCGTTCTCGCTAAACTCGACGGTTCTGCTCGTGGAGGGGTGATTGTGCCCGTAGCCGAACGGTTTGGGTTGCCCGTGAAATTTGTCGGGCTTGGTGAATCAGCAGATGATCTTGCGACGTTTGATCCTGAAGCTTTTGTTGATGCGATGCTGGAGGGCGTCCTGAAACCTTAAGACCCTCCCTTCTTCTCTATTTTCACATGCCGATCGTAACGGTTTGGAAAAGTGTACGGCTTTCTTCAGTGAAAATCAGATCTGTCACATTCTTGTGACGATTAGACCCTCGTAGGTTTTAGTGAAAAATTTTTGGCGGAAAATTTGATTCTTGCCTACGCGCCTAACAGGTAGCAACGGATGCCGCCTAATGATGATACCTATGGATTGGGGGACTTTCGAAGATGCGATTTCTTAAGTTTAAGCTGCCATTATGGGTAGCAGCTGGACTTGTGACAACAACGGTCGTTGGTGCGGAGCCATCGATACCGTCACAAGTTGACACCAGCATCTATGATTCATTTGCACAGGCTGAAGGGCAAGCGCCCGTCACGCTGATGCCTCGTGCAGGCGTTCCTGATGAGGACGTCTATCAGTATCGTGGAGCTGCACCACAAGAGGCAGCAATTGAAGAGGGAGCAACGCGTTACCTCGAAACAGACTTTTTATTAAACCGAGGAATCGAAAC
>JAUWWJ010000496.1 GCA_030616935.1 Planctomycetaceae bacterium | reverse complement strand
GAGAGGCGCCTGAGGAAAGACTCCGAGCATAACGGGCAGCGAAACCAGTCCCCCACCACCAGCAATAGCATTGACGAAGCCACCAAAAAAAGAGCCCACGAGAATCAATCCGACTTCAAATGGAGTCATTCAAGCCACCGCATCCTATCCCGCAAAACATTCAAGCCCTCTGAGACTTCTTATAGTAATGATGTCTACTTCTGGTCACGTTTCCTTGACCTGATATAAGTGGACATCCTGCTGTGGATAGGGAAACGAAATACCGGCGGAGTCGAACTCTTGCTTCACTGCCGCCGTTACTTCCCAAAATACCGTCCAATAATCTCCGGTCTTAGCCCACGGTCGGGCAATGAAATTAATTGCAGATTCACCAAGTTCATTCATCTTGATGAGCGGAACAGGATCCTTCATTACCAATGGGTGTTCGTTGATAATTCGTTCAAGAATCAACTGCGCCTTCGCAACATCGTCACCGTAGCCAATACCAAACGTCATATCGATCCTTCGTGTACTACTCGCCGTTGCGTTGGTGATCGTATCACCACCAATCTTTCCGTTTGGAACGATCATCTTCTTGTTATCGAAGGTACGAATTGTTGTAGACAGCATATTCATTGAATCCACAATCCCACTCACACCGCCAGCGTCGATGACATCACCAACATCGAATGGTCGATATGCAAGAATGAGCAACCCTTGGGCAAAGTTTGACAGCGTCCCTTGTAGGGCAAGTCCGATAACGAAAGCGGCACCACCGATGAGCGCCAGTATCGGGCTTGTATTAATACCAAGAGCGGAAATTGACACCACAAACCCGAGTACCAGAATCGCCTGTCGAACAAAATTGACCAGAAATGTTCGTAAGAGTGACGATGCCCCCTCGACTCGCGAAAGGGCCTCGCCGCAAATCCTACTGAGCACACGCGCCAACATCCAGGAGGCAAATAGAATAGACCCAAACATAAACAGACGCCCAACCCATCGAAGACCACCTTGAGGTGACATCACCCAGTTTTTCAAAACCATGAACGTCGCCTGCAAATTATAGACATCAAATTCCAACCCACTCACAGCAGATGCGTAGGCTCTGTACTTCTTTGGATCTCCACCCTTTCGCTCCCACTCATCAAGCACCACACGGAATCTGTTCAGCAATTCATCCTGTTCCTCCTGAAGCCCGACAATTACTTTATTGGCTGAACCCGACTTTTTTTCCAGTTGCAGCTGGCTTACTTCAGCAACCTTCTTTTGCACGCGGACCTGCCACGCATCTGCCTGCTTCTTAAGTTCTTCATCCGTGAGAGGCCGCAACTGAAGTCGAAGTTCTTCTCTCGTTGGAATGACCTCAGGATTGGCTTGCGCTACTTCTGCACACTTTGCGGTGTTTGCAAGACAAAGGACAGAACAAAAAAGCACAACCAGATGGCCACGATGTACTTTGCTGGAGAATTGTAAGAGGAACAAAAATAGCCGTTGAAACATGAAACAGACCCGGGTAGAAAATTTTGACTTGTATGAGATTAGCCGTGAGGCAAACTAAGCCTCAATCTTAGTCAGCATTCTTTCCAGCACACAATTACAAAACTATATTTCATGTCAGAACTTACTCCATTCTCATGGTTTTTACTCGTGCTGGGAGCGACTGGCGTTGGCATCTCAAAAAGTGGATTGGCTGGTGTGAGCCTTGTCCATGTGATTGTATTTGCCTACGTTTTTGGTGCAAAAGCCTCAACTGGAGCACTCTTGCCTCTCCTGATTGTTGGAG
>JAUWWJ010000441.1 GCA_030616935.1 Planctomycetaceae bacterium | reverse complement strand
GTGATTGGCTGACTGGCTGATTAACAGAAGGACTGCAACCAATGAGTATGCTAGATGCGGTAAGCAGACATATGAGGTTTCCCTGTCGCCAAAACTCTCCTGTTGCATTGAAAGTGCGGCTCATAAAACCTCCTTGTGCTCGGTGTCGCTCATTTACTAGCGTAGGTGCTAGATGTGCAGTTCTTCGATATCAATACAGCAGCATGTAGTGTATCCGGTGTGGTCATATTTTTTCCACTTCTCTAAAAAAGTAGAACAATTTAGTTACGGCCCTCGGTTATGCTCGGAAAGTTGTCTGTTCGAAAGGGTGTGAGCGGTAATCCAGCGGAAGAGTACATGTTGCAGACTGGGTTATCAGCCCATGCATAACGAACCGCTACTGGATCAGAAACGGTATCACTCCAGACTTCTATCCGTCCATCAGCGAGTATTCGAGCATTTGCGGTCACGAATGTCTTGCTGGAATCCGCAATCGTAAAACCTATTGGTTCACGAACGTCAAAAGGTCTCCAGCCACTCGCCTTTGGTTCCACATGTGCAAAGGTAAGAACTAACCGATTGCCTTGTTGCTGCATTGATTGATAGAGAGGGCTTCGGCATGCAATCCCAGGAATACTATATGTTTCAACAAGTGCTAATCGTGCCAGTCGTTTTGCAACGTCGATTTTGTTTCTTGGATGAATGTCTTTTCCTTCACCAAGATCAATGATTACAGCTTCACCAGTATGAGTAAGCTTTTTAAGTGTCATTGTTTGGGCTTCACGAAGTTCGGCCCACTCACTTTCAGCAGGCTCAGGCTTCTCGTCTCTGAAATCTGCAAGTTGAACCCAGTAAAAAGGGAAGTCGCCAAGCCCCCACTCGTTCCGCCATGAGCTAATCATGAATGGGAAAAGTTCACGATACTGAACAGCGCGGCTCGCATTAGACTCACCCTGATACCAAATCGTACCTTTCATGCCATAGCCAATCGTCGGTGCGAGCACGCCACAGTAGATATTTCCTGGTCGTGAGTTACCTGTAAGCAGTGATTCCGGGTGTCGGGGCCGTCTTGGAGGTGATTTTTTTTCAGCTTTTGCTTCCTCTGATTTTTGTTTCCAAACATCGAGTCTCTTTTCATAAGCTTTCAGAGCCTCAGGCATCTCGGACTCGGTCTTGATCCATCTTTCAAGTAATGGCTTGAATCTTTCATCAGACGATAACAGGTTTCTGTTAATCCAGGCTTCACACGCACTGCCTCCCCATGCATTATCGATGAGCCCAATCGGAACATGGAGAGTTTGGTGGAGTTGACGTCCAAAAAAGAATCCAACAGCAGAAAAATCACCAACATTTTCAGGAGAGCAAACGGCCCATTCGCCTTTAAAGTTCCATTGAGGCTCTTGCGTGCCCACCTGAGGAACAGAAATTAGTCGAATTTGTCCTAAGTCTGCGGTGGCTACAGCGAGGTCAGCGTCGTTGGCCTGACGAACAGGCCACTGCATATTCGATTGGCCAGAGCAGACCCAGACCTCTCCAATAAGAACATCTTGAAATGTCTGGATATTGTTTCCGGACACAATCAGGGTGTGAGGACCACCGTAATCCATGATTGCGTCAAGTTGTACTGACCAAGACCCATCTTTATTAGCAACTGTCGAGTGGCTCTGATCAGCTATGGACACAGCAATCTTTTCACCAGGATCGGCCTTGCCCCAAATCTTATTTTGAATGCCTTGTTGCAAAACCATATGATCGCCAAACAAATTGTTGAGCGACACATCAGCGAGGAGAGTTGTTGGTGTAAGAAGGGACAGGAGTGAGAGGCTAGCAATACGACGCAAATTCATAGTAATTGTTTCTGAAGTGAGTAGATGTGTTGACCACCATGGAAGCAAGAAAAAGACGTCGACACGTCAGAACTGGTACGAACTGAGTATGGACGAAAAATTAGATTATTCGACAGAATTTGGAAGATATCAGATTGCAGAATGCAAACTACCTGCTGTGAGTAAATTGACTCAGTAGGAACAAGATTTTCCTGCGGCACTAAACCCGTCCCTGAATATAGTTCTCAGCTTCTTGAAGAGCTAATTGGCAATTTCCAGCCTTGTAGGCGTTGAGATCTCCTATTGAGATAAGCCCTGCGATGTGTTGATTACTTTCAAGCACCGGGAGGTGACGGATTCGTTCGACCCTCATCAATTCAGCAATCTCATCGAGTTGGGTGTCAATTGAGCACGTGATGATATCTTGGGTCATTACCGTACCAACACTGGTGAGTTCCGGCTGCCTTCCTGCTGCTACAACTCGGCGGAGAACATCTCGCTCAGTAAAGATCCCCACAAGTTCATCACCTGTATCTGATGTTTGAACAACCAACAAAGCGCCAATATGCTCAGCATTCATGAGACGAGTTGCATCGAAAACAG
>JAUWWJ010000411.1 GCA_030616935.1 Planctomycetaceae bacterium | reverse complement strand
GCTAACATCCAGGCGAATAAGCGCCCAACTGCAACTATGATCCGACCTGAGGGATCAATTTCAGCAGATCTTCCGGGAAGAGCAAAGAAGAACAAAGGCAAGAAGAACTAAACTATCTATCTATGACAGTGAATCATTGAAGCAAATCGACTCACTGGTTTTGAAGACAGGCCAGGTCATTGAATCCATTCCAGCACGTGCCTTACCACAAGTTGTTGCGTTTCGTCCCACGTCATAGAGGGTGGATTGCTCGTACCCTGAACCGGCTTAAAACCATGACCTGCATTTTTTACTTCGACTAACTCTATGTCGAGACTCTTTTCCTTCCCCATCTTGTACAAGTGCGCAGACAAGTCGATGGGTACGACAGGGTCGTTATCACCATGTACCAACAGAATAGGCGGGCTATCTGCTTTCAAATGCTGGTCAGCGCTGACCAGTCTCTTGATTTCCTCAACACTCATGCCATGCGATGGTTTGAACAGCATCGCACCTTTTGATTCACTCCGCCCCGGAAATCTCTGAAGCCGCTTTTCCCAAAGTTCTGGAACGAGAAACGTCGTCCCACCATAGAACGAGATAGCACCAATCACTGTGTGTTCTGTTTCTGGTCCAGCGTTCTCACCTGGCAGAAAGTCGCTTTCCGTTAATGCCGTGACCAGTGCTTTGGAACCTCCGGCCGAAGTCCCCCATGTGATGAACTTATGCGGGTCGATCCCATATCCGTCAGAATTTTTTGCCAGAAATCGCAATGCGTCTTTGCAGTCCTCGAATAGTTGATGAAATCCCAACTCTTCCCCTGCACCAAAGACTCGGTAGTCAATAGTTGCCACTGCAACCCCCGATTCCGTCAGTTCTTTTAATATCAAAGAACTCTTATTGTAGAGGGCGTTTTTTGTACCACCTGTGTTGCCGCCACCGTGGATATAGATGAAAAGTGGGGCTCGTTCGTACACCTTGGTTTTTGGGTAAATGAAATCAAGGCGATTCCTCTGTTGCTTCGTGTTTTTTCGGTATTCAATATCCAGTTCACCTTTGAGGCCGAGCTGTTGGAGAACTGCGTCTGCATTTTGGCTATTCGTTCCTGAGCGGCTTGGCGAACTCGGCCTTTGCTTTCTGCCCCTTTGCGAGGCCTTTTGGACGAGGTCCTGTTTTTCAGTTTCTGAAAGCACCCCGTCACCATCTTGATCAGCCTGCGGATACCGTTGCATCACCCGCTGGCTCACAAAAGCCTCTTCCTCCTCTGAAAGCACCCCATCGTTATTCCTATCAGCCTGAGGAAATGATCGAAGTATCTTTTCAGCAAATGTTTCTGCCTTAACAAAATACATGGCACAAGAAAGACAAGACATTGCAAGAATCGCAAAAAAACAAAACCGCTTCTTCATCAGACACCCAACTGCTTCCTAACTACTTGACACGCGACACCAATGTATTGAACTGCTCGTAGACTATTTTGTTTCGAATAAAAAATAATGAACAGAATAAGTCGAATTGAGTAAATCTGGAGATGGGGTTGTACTCTTTCACTGCTCCAATCCAAACTAAAGCAACTGGATTGCTACTTTGCCAACACAATGCTGTTCCAACTTACAGGAAACACAACATGCTACCGCGTTTCGTTCTGCTACTTTCGATCTCAACACTTTCGATCTCCTCTTTGAGTTCAACTTCTTACGGTGAGGACTGGGCCCAATGGCGAGGTCCAAACCGTGATGCGAAATCAAACGAGACTGGCCTTCTTGAAAATTGGCCAGAGGATGGGCCCCCACTCGTCTGGAAAGCAACAGGTCTTGGCGGAGGGTACTCGAGTATTGCTCTAGCCAACGGCCGCATCTTTACGATGGGCGATCTTGATGATGGAAGTTACGTGATTGTTCTTGATGAAACTGACGGTTCGCCTATCTGGAAAACTCGCATTGGTGAAGCCGGTGGCCATAAGCGGTACCCAGGCCCCCGTGGCACACCAACCATAGATAACGGTGACGTTTTTGTTTTAAACCAGTACGCAGACGTTGTTTGCCTCGATGCAGAGAGTGGCACCACAAAATGGTCGGTGAATCTTGTTGATGAATATGGTGGAAAGATGATGTCCGGATGGAAGTACAGTGAGTCTCCGCTTGTGGATGGTGATAGGGTAATCTGTACTCCGGGAGGTACTGACGGCACCCTGCTCGCCTTGAACAGAAAGACTGGAGAAAAACTCTGGCAGACAAAGGGCTGGACTGATCCTGCTGGCTATTCATCTGTAATCATCGCAACGATTGATGGCACTCGACAATACGTACAACTAACCGGAAAGAGTGTCGCCGGCATCGACCCCGACTCTGGAACCGTTCTTTGGCAAGCAGACCGGGAAGGCAAGACAGCTGTTATCTCAACACCGATTGTTCAAGAGAACACCGTATTTGTGACATCAGGCTATGGCATCGGGTGCAATGCTTTCCGAGTCACAAAAGATGGCACGAACTGGCAGGCAGAGCAGCTTTACGCTAACAAAGAAATCATGAATCATCATGGTGGAGTCGTGTTTCTTGATGGCCATATCTACGGATCAAGCGGCGGAACATTCCGCTGTCTTAATCTCGACAGTGGCGAACTAGCCTACGCTGGACGAAGTGCTGGAAAAGGTGCCACCGTGTAT
>JAUWWJ010000230.1 GCA_030616935.1 Planctomycetaceae bacterium | reverse complement strand
TAAAGATTTAATAAAGCCGTCTTTAAGTGCAGAGGATCATGTCGTCATCTTGCATGCCGCAAACAAATCTCTGGGACTACGTGTTGACGGCCTACTCGGAGGTCAAGACATAGTCGTTAAATCGCTTGATGAAAACTTCACGCATATCAAGGGCCTTGGTGGTGCCAGTATTCTGGGAGATGGGTCTGTATGTCTTCTTCTTGATGCTGCCACATGTATCGAGCTTGCAGCTATTGGCTCCAATGAACGCGCACAGGAAATGACTGCTGACTAACCACCGGAACGGTTGACCAACGATCAAGAGACCTGCCGACTGGAAAAATAAAGTCGATGGTTTCCTGAACCAACGAGCAGCTTGTTTCTGCTCAAGATCATGCAAGGATTCCCCCACCCCAAGCTCGTCAATTCAGCGATTTCAACACAGACCTACATTTCCCTGCTCTAAAAAAGCATTCTGACCGTCCATGTAATGGCCCAGCTGCTGGTACATGGTCCTACAGTCATAGAGCGACGAAAACGAGCAAAAAAACTGACAAAAAACCCTCCTCCGCTAAACTAAGAGCTGTCGAAGAGAATCCAAGTTATTCATGTGACTTGTTCAGTGACACAGCCTTCTGAACCAAGTTTGTTAACTGACGTTCCTGCCTGGCGGTAGAATTGAAGAAGATTCATTGTGATTAATTCCCCCGACAACGTTGCCTCGGTGCGACCAAAAAGTTTTTTACAGAATGCAGTCGGCATGGGACAGATTGCAGTCGCGTCAGAATCGGGCACTCTACGGACGTTAGTGGGCTCGTGCGTCAGTGTCGCCTTGTACGACCCAAGGCTTCACCTTGCTGGCCTTGCTCATATTCTTCTCCCTGAGTCACACGGTACAACTAAAGAACCAGGCAAGTTCGCAGATACGGCAATTACGGAACTCCTTCGCCAGCTCAATAAATTATCAAGAGACAAGCAGCCTCATTGGAAAGCGAAAATTGCTGGTGGAGCAGCAATGTTTCCTGGCCACGAAGAAGTGACTGTTGGCACTCAGAACATCGCTGCTGTAGAGTCGATGCTTCGAAAAAATCGCATTCCTATCGTGGCAAAAGCCTGTGGTGGAGAGCAAGGCCGCAGAGTATCAATCGATGTAGCAACTGGCTCTATGAACGTTGCGTACACAAGTGACCCAAAACATCACAACTGAAGAGAAACCAAGAACCACTTTGGTAGTCTACGAGAATTCTTTTTTGGCGTCACTTGTCGCTTTCATCGTCCTCAAACCAAGGCGGACGGGCATTCGAAGTAATTTCTGCATCGAGATCTTCCATTTTCTTCTGAAGTTTTGCTACCTCTTCAGGAAATTTTCCAGCGAGATTCTCTTTTTCACCAAGGTCTTCTTCTAGATTAAAAAGAAGAATCTCTGGCTCCTTTGTCTTTCCCGCATTCTTGCCTTTCCTTGGCGATTTCACGAGCAACTTCCATGGTCCTTGCCGAATCCCCTCGAGCACTCCATGAGACGAATAGTAAAGAAATTCTTTTCGTGGAGCAGCCTCCTTCTTTCCTTCCCATAAGGCCGACATGTCGAGGCCATCAATGCGATACTGTGATGGCAATGCACCCCCAATTAACGCGGCGAGTGTGGGCAGCACATCAATTGTACCCGTCAACTCATGACACACTGAACCAGCCGGAATGCCTGGGCCACGTAAAACACATGGCACCCTCTGCCCCCCCTCGAACGTTGTTCCCTTTCCATCCCGCAGAGGGCCCGCTGTTCCACCATGATGCTTGAACCGAAGCCATGGACCATTGTCTGTCGTGTAGAGGACGTAGGTATTTTCAGCCAACTTCAAGTCATCAAGCCTCTTGAGTAACCGTCCAACTTCTGAATCAATGTGCTCTATCGTATTAATATAGGCATACAAAGGGTCGGGGTTTCGTACATCATCGGGCACATAGAGCGGAATGTGTGGCATTGAGTGTGGAAGATAAACAAAAAATGGTTTCGCTTTGTTTTCCGTAATGAAGTCAATCGCCTTCTGGGTATAGCGACGAGTAATCGTCCGTTGATCAACGGGCAATTCAACAATCTCCTCATCCTCAATAAGGGGTGTTTTCCATTGTGTCAGCGTTGACTCAGGATCAGCCCACAATTTATCCATACCATCAGGACCGCCTTGGGGTTTTCCTTTATTGTCGGGATAATTCATATCATTCGAATACGGGATTCCAAAATACGTATCAAACCCCTGAGCCCGTGGAAGAACTTCGGCTTGATATCCGAGGTGCCACTTTCCAAAGCAGGCCGTCGCATAACCCTGACCTTTCAGATGATCAGCAATCGTATGCTCGCTAGGATTGAGGCCTTTTTTCGATGTCGGGAAAAGAACGTGCTGGTGCATGCCAACGCGTTTCGGATAACAACCAGTCATCAAAGCTGCACGTGAAGGCGTGCAGACAGGCGAAGCAACCATAAAGTTCGTAAACTTTCGGCCTTCTTTGGCAAGGCGGTCAATATGTGGTGTGTTAATTGTCTCTGAACCAAAACAACTCAGGTCACCGTACCCCTGGTCATCAGCAAAAATAAGTATGACGTTTGGCTGTGCGGCATCTCCCTGTGAAAAGCAAGCGAACACACATAAAGTGAATATCCACAACGTTTGAAGATATCGATATGTCATTTATTTTTCCTTCAAAAATGAATACTGATTCCGAACACCGCCCCGAAGACTTTAGTTGAACATCTCAAACAAACCAGAACAAGATTCTGTTGCACGGCCTGCCTGATAAGCCCATGCCGCCGGCCTAATTCTTTTTAGTGGAGCGAGTTGACCGAGGAGAATATTGAAACCCAAGCCGAGTTAAACCCCGCTCGACATGGGAATTTTGATGCAGATACTTCCATATCAGTTGTGAGGCATAGTTCTCAAACATCAGGGCGACAATGCCCTTGTCTATTGCAAGATATGACTTCGCGACCCAAGGCCTGCCGTTTTGAGATTTGGTTTGAAAACTATATGCGTCGTAGAGCCCATACCTGCCGGTTAACTCAGGAATCGCTCTCATATACTCAAACGCAGCCAGCGATTGTTTCGGTGTAAAAACAAGAAATCCTAGAGCGCCGTATGGTGCAATCGTGCCATCCATCAGCAGAAAGTCCCGGTCGGCTGGCATGGAACCGTAGTGGCCAGAATACCCGTCATTGGGACTCATGCACGCAGACATCCCCCACGAGTTCTTTCCTAAGCCTTTCACGGATCCTGATGAATCTATCGCAAATCGTTGTGCCGCGAGAGACGCCTGACGAGAATTCTCGAACCAGTCGAAGCCTTTTTGATCAACCATATTTCGAAAATCGAGAAAGCAATGACTCCACTGGTACACAAACGCCGAACCGGTCCGACAATATACAAACGGCTTGCCTTTATAAGAGCCCACGGGTGTCTGCATAGCGGCATATGGACGTGAGTCGATTGCATGCTTCTCTTCCGGCGACCCCGCGGCCAGCACGTACATAATGAGATGCTCTGAATAGGCCGCCCAGTGACCAAACATTCCCCGTTCGTCAACACGCTTCCCTTCAGGCACCTGCTCTGGGTGGCACGCCATATAAAAATGCTGCTGCTTCGTGTCAAGAAACCAGTTCCAATCAATGCGTTTATAAAGTTGCTCTACACGATCACGAACATCGCCTCCAAAATATTCCGCAGCGACAATCGCTCCAGCAATCATTGTTGCTGTCGACATGTTCGAGACCTCGACGTTCTTACTACGCCACCCGGGACCACCAGTTTTGAGATCAATGAAGTGGTAGTAGAAACCGTGGAAGTGACGCAGTTGCAAAAGTGAATCAAGTGCAGCAAGAACTCTCTGCCGACCCGCCTCCCTTTCAATCCAGCCTCTCTCAACACCAAGAATGATGATCGGAAAGTAAAACCCCTGGCTCTCTATAGCCAGTGGCACGTACCGATGGATCCCAACATAGTCTCCCGCATTCAAGCCATAGGTAGGGAGCGATTCGTCACGGACCCACTCATTCCAGAAAAAGTCGAAACAGCCTCGCAACTCTTCCTCCATATCCACCGTGAGTGGCTGAGGATCTGCGGCAACAGGAAACTTTTGCTCTAACTGCTCATGTTCAGCAGTATCTGCTATCACGACTCCAGATACAAAACTGTTTTCATCAGTGCTCGCGGACAAGGCAAGGCCAGCTGCAACAAGGC
>JAUWWJ010000281.1 GCA_030616935.1 Planctomycetaceae bacterium | reverse complement strand
TGCAAAAAGAGGTGAAAAAAGCTGCTGAGGAACAAAAGCGTCGGGAAGAAGCAGAGCGAAACGCATGGATAGCAGCTAACCCTGGCAAAGAGCCACCGAAAAAGAAAAACCGGAGACAAGCCCCGACGATTAATGTGAACGTAGAGGAGGCACCCTTCGAAGGGACTGATATTTTCGCACGAGTCAGCCATCATAGCTTTGGTGCCGGATCACTTAGTCCAAAGCGAATTCTGGCACAGGCACCTGAAAGCCAGCGACTGGGAATCCTCACACACCCGAGTTGGCTCGTTTCTCATTCCGATGCCATGGACAATCACGCGATCCGGCGCGGACGGTGGATTCAGGAGCGACTTCTCGGCGGTGGTCTTCCTGACGTGCCCATCACCGTTGATGCCATGCTGCCAGATGAACCTACGAAAACCTTGCGCGAGAGAATGGAAGTGACAAAGCAAGACTATTGCTGGACATGCCACCAGAAAATGGACCCGCTTGGCCTTCCGTTCGAAATGTACAACCATGCAGGACTCTTCCGAACATCAAAACTTGAACGACCAGTAGACACGACCGGTGAAATTATCAATTCTGGTGATGAAACACTCGATGGTCCCGTTGAGGACGCACTCGACCTTATCCAACGTCTTGCTACCAGCGAACGCGCAGAACAAGTATTCGTACGCCATGCATTTCGATTCTGGATGGGACGAAATGAAACACTCCACGACCGCGTCGTTCTTCAGGATGCACACAGGGCATATAAATCGAGTGGAGGCAGCATGAAGGCTCTTCTCACGTCACTTCTTACCTCAGATGCATTTCTTTACCGGAAACCAGAACGGAATCCGTCACCCTGACAGAAAGCCGCTTGAATGTTTCGTCTACTCATTGCGCTATTCACCATTGTGTCATGCATGTTTTCATCAGTCGCGATGTCTGATCAACCCAATATCGTGTGGATTTCGTGCGAAGACATCAGCCCACATCTTGGTTGCTATGGTGACCCTCACGCCATTACACCTAACTTGGACCAACTCGCCCAAGAAGGAACACGCTATACAAATGCTTTTACAACTGCTGGGGTTTGCGCACCGTGTCGCTCGGCAATCATTACCGGGATGTATCAAAACAGTATCGGCACACATCATATGCGTTGTAATGCAACAATCCCACCATGGCTGAAACCGTTCCCTATGCTTCTTCGAGAGGCTGGGTATTACTGCACCAATAACAGTAAAACCGATTATCAATTTTCAAAACCAGAAAAAAAAGAGATATGGGACGTATCTGGTTCAAAGGGACACTGGAAGAATCGGCCTCAAAAGTCACAGCCGTTTTTTGCTGTCTTCAATTTCACAGGGTGTCACGAAAGCGGAATTGCTTCAGAGTCAAAATATAAATCCGTCACCGAAGAACTCTTACCTTCTCAGCGACAAAACCCGAAAGAACTGACAACACTTCCCCCTTACTACCCAGACACCGCCATCACCCGAGAAGACTGGAAACGCAACTACGAACTCATTACCGCCATGGATGCCTGGGCAGGTGATCTCATTCAGCAACTCAAAGATGGTGGTGAATATGACAATACGATTATTATTTTCTGGTCTGACCATGGCGTTGGGCTTCCACGTGCAAAACGTTGGCTCTACGACTCGGGAACGCATATTCCATTGATCATTCGTGTTCCTAAAAAGTTTCAGAAATCACTCAACACTCCATCTCTCATAACAGACAACCAACTGATCAGCTCCGTTGATTTTGCGCCCACAGTTCTCAACATTGCAGGCATTGACCCACCTTCCTATTTGCAAGGCAGAGCATTCCTTGGGCTTCATCTCAGCCCGCCAAGAGAGTTTGTCTACGGTGCACGGGACAGAATGGATGAACGGTACGACATCATCCGAACCGTCAGAGATACACAGTATCGGTACATACGAAATTTCGAACCACTCAAGCCGTACTATCAATACATGAATACACCCGAGAAGGGTGCGACGATGCGAGAAATTCGCAAGAAGGAAGCCTCCGGTCATCTTGAACCAGTGATGGCATTATTTTCAGCCAAAGAGAAACCTGTTGAAGAACTCTATGACACACACGCAGATCCATCTGAAACACATAACCTTGCAGACGACCCGGCGTTCTCCCAAAGGCTTCGTGAAATGCGGTACGCACTCTCCGAGTGGCAAAACGAGATTGGCGACATCGGACTGATTCCAGAAGCCGAAATTGAAATTCTTGAACAGGATGCGGGCTCACGGTTCGAAATATTGCACGGGAACCCTGGAGACTCACCTGTCGAAAATCGCCTCGCAACACTCGTCGAGATTGCCACATCTGCGTCTGACGGGCCGGCACGCATTCCGCAACTTCTTGATGCCCTTAACAACAAGGACCCATCAATACGGTACTGGGCAGCAACAGGCATTGGGAATATCGGCCCCCCAGCAAAAAGTACCCAGACACGCATCGCACAACACCTCAATGATTCATCACCAAGTGTACGCATCGCAGCAGCTAGAGCCGTTGCCAAACTTGGCTCTCCCGAAGAGGCACTACCAGTTCTTGAGGCCGCGCTTCAGAGTGATCATCAATGGGGGCGGCTGGCTGCCGCAATTGTCCTCGATGAAATGGACGAGGAGGCACGCCCTGCCCTCCCCTCTTTAAAGCAAGCACTGTCGAACCAACCAAATAAGTATATTGTTCGTGTCGCGAATAGGGCCATCAATGAACTAGAGAACACCGACCATCAAGTCCCGTAACTAGTAGAGCCTCCATGATGAATCGACTTACTTTAAACGCTTTTGTGCTCGTAGGCATCGCAACCTGCCCCCAACCGTGCTGCTCTGCGAATAACGAACGCCCTTATGTTGTTATTCATCATCAGGGAGACTTTGACTGCCATACATTTCGTATTCCTGGAATCGCTAAAACGAATGACGACACATTACTTGCCGTCTATGACATGCGATATACAAGCCGCCGAGACCTTCAAGCACATATCGACATTGGCTTATCTCGATCCACAGACGGCGGTCAAACCTGGGAATCTCCACGACCAATTATGGATATGGGTGAATATGGAGGCCTGCCTCAGGACCAGAACGGTTGCTCCGACCCAAACATTCTGATTGACACAATTACAGGTGAAATTCTCGTCACTGCTTTGTGGACTCACGCAAAACCAGGAACACATCAATGGCGGGACGACGGATCTGAGCCCGGCATTAACCCAGCAAAATCGTCACAATTTATGGTTGTACGGTCACACGATGATGGCGAGACATGGACGAAACCTGAAAACTGGACTGCACAACTCAAGAACCCCTCCTGGTTTCTCTTTGCACCGGCACCTGGCAACGGCATCACACTTTCTAACGGCACATTAGTGATTCCCACACAGGGCCGAGACGCAACCGGCACACCGTTTTCCAATCTGACGTGGAGCGACAATCATGGCAAAACATGGACGGTGTCCAGCCCTGCTCGATCAAATACGACAGAGTCTGCTGTTGTCGAGTTGCCTGATGGGTCACTTATGCTTAACAGCCGAGACAACCGAAACCGCCAAGACAAATCAAAAACAAATGGCAGAGCAGTTAGTGTGACTTCCGACCTAGGTGATCACTGGACAATACATGAGTCTGACCATGGCGCTCTACCCGAACCTGTGTGCATGGCAAGTCTCATATCTCAC
>JAUWWJ010000229.1 GCA_030616935.1 Planctomycetaceae bacterium | reverse complement strand
GAGATGGCCGATCTTTTACTGGCTGACATGAAACAGGCTATCGCTCATCTCCGTCTCCACCCTCCGAAGGCAGTCGCCTCTCCTGCTAAACAGGGTTCCTACAACCATCTTTGATGGCAACTGGATTCGCAGGACATGGAAGTACGTTATTCGTCAGATTTCGACTTATCAATCAGAGACTCGACAAGGGACAAGAGTGTATCCGCCTTAAAGGGTATTAAAAGTACTTTTCGCAGCTCGTCTGTCTTTGCCTCATCAACAAAAAACTGTTTTCGCTGACTACTCCCAATCATCAGAACGGGTATACGCGCGAGATAACGGTCCTTCGAAAATGAATTGAAAAGTTTCATGACAGGCTCTTGCATAATCTGCGCACTTACAAGAAGCAAGTCTGGTCGAGGCCATGTCTTGAATCGCATCAATGCCCGCTCGGGATCCTGAGTAATGAGCGCTCGGTATCCCCGGTCCATGAAGAATTTCTGGAGAGACTCCTGGCTTTTACCAGCAGCTTCAACAATCATAATGGTGCGTTTTGGCACCTTCGACTCACCAGAATGAGATGCGACCATTTCCCCACCCCTCGTGGACGCCACCACCGGGAAAACACATTTCTGCAGAAAAGAAAAGAGGCGCCGGTCGGAGTCGAACCGACGATGGCGGATTTGCAATCCGCTGCCTTAGCCACTTGGCTACGGCGCCTTACTGTCTGTAACGCTATTGCAAGAGTGACGATTAGGTCAAGGCTGCCAGAAAAATCGATCATTCGTTCAACGCGAGTGAGTCACATCGAAACGAATGTGTCAATCATCCACACCCTTGGCTTTGGTTATCGGCAGCCGCGCACAACTTCTTGATGATGTTTTCCCCGAACATTGGCCAGCAGGAGTGGTTTGATTAGGTATTTCACGCTATGATCGGCAGGAAAAGAGGGCTGACTGCTTTCTGTCAATGCAATGGTATATTTCCGTCTCCTGGCGGTTGCTTAACTCTGTTGGAATATTTTATGACTGAAGCAACGTGTGATATCGGCCTGATCGGCCTGGCTGTGATGGGTGAGAATCTGGCGTTGAACATCGCGAGCAGAGATTTCCGAATCGCTGTTTACAACAGAACAACGAGTGTTACCGATGCCTTTACTGCAGGACGCGGCAACCAGGAACATGTTGTTGGCTGTCACTCACTTGAAGACCTTGTCGCTGCTCTGAAGCCACCTCGAAAGATCATGCTGATGGTAAAAGCAGGCCCAGCGGTCGATCACATAATTGAGACACTCACCCCTCTGCTGCACTCCGGTGATGTCCTTATCGACGGAGGAAACACCCAATACAGTGATACGGAGCGGAGAACCAAACAAGTCGAAGCAGCTGGGCTCCTCTACGTTGGCACGGGTGTTTCCGGTGGTGAAGAAGGTGCGCTTAAGGGGCCAAGCCTCATGCCTGGTGGCTCAGCAGCGGCATGGCCACTGATTAAACCAATTTTTCAATCAATCTCAGCCCATGTTGGACCAAACCATGATGTGCCCTGCTGTGAGTGGGTTGGCCCACGAGGTGCCGGGCATTACGTAAAAATGGTGCACAACGGAATCGAATACGGCGACATGCAACTGATCTGTGAAGCGTACTGGCTTCTCAAACATGCGGCGGGACTCGACAACGACGCGTTAGCTCATGTCTTTGACCAGTGGAACAAAAACGAGCTCGATAGTTACCTGATCGAAATCACACGTGATATTTTCACCGCACATGACCCGGACGGCAGATCAGGGAGCTTCCTTGTTGACAACATTCTTGATCGAGCGGGAGCAAAGGGCACCGGTAAGTGGATGAGCCAGCTCGCCTTGGACCTTGGGGTCCCAAGCACGCTTGTGACCGAAGCTGTCTATGCTCGCTGTCTGTCTGCCGAAAAAGATGCTCGGGTGCGTGCAAGCAGTATTCTGAGCGGACCGAAGCAACCACCACTCGAAAACCCAAACGTGTTTGTCGAGCAGGTTCGTCAAGCCCTCTATGCATCAAAAATAGCGAGTTACGCTCAAGGATTTGCCCAACTTGCAGCGGCAGCAAAAGAACATGACTGGGAGCTTGATTACAAGTCTATTGCAATGCTTTGGCGAGGTGGGTGTATTATCCGTGCACAATTTCTTGACCGAATCGCTTCGGCCTACAGCGAGAATCCAGCTCTTGAAAACCTCATGCTTGCTCCCTACTTCTCGGCTGCTCTTACCGAAAGCCAAACCGCGTGGCGCACAGTTGTTGCAACGGCTGCAGCTCACGGCATACCCACACCAGCTCTCATGACAGCACTTGCATATTACGATGGGTATCGAAGTTCTCACTTGCCGGCGAATCTCCTTCAGGCACAACGAGACTACTTCGGCGCTCACACGTATGAGAGAACGGACAAGAAAGGCTCGTTCCACAGTGAATGGCTTGAACTCCGCAGGCCGATGTCGTAATTCCTGACAACTCTTACCAGAAAAAAATAATGAAACACGACTATCTTGATGCACTCTTCGGCCTCTCTGGCCAGACAGCGATTGTTGTTGGCGGCACTGGTGTGCTGGGAGGCGCTCTTGCCGACGGGCTCGCTGCAGCTGGTGCGTTTGTTGTCGTTGCTGGCAGAAATGCAGAACGTGGTGAGGCTCGAGTTTCTGCCATTCGTGAAGCCGGAGGAGATGGATGCTTCCTTGCTGTGGACGCTGTTGAGAGGAAAAGCATCGAGAATCTTTTATCGAAAACTCTCGAGACCCGTGACCGGGCTGACATCCTCGTTAACTGCGCCGGAGTCAATTCGTCCATTCCTTATGAAGAAATACCCGATGATGACTGGGATCGCGTCCTGAACACCAATCTTAAAAGCACACATATTGGTTGCCAGATTTTTGGCAGTCACATGGCGACTACTGGGGGTGGAGCAATTCTCAACATAGGTAGTGTTTCAGCAGACAAGCCACTCTCAAAGGTCTTCGCTTATTCGGCGTCCAAAGCGGCCGTAGTCAACTACACGCAAAACGTAGCGAGAGAATTTGCTACGAAAGACGTCCGAGTGAACGTTTTGTGCCCCGGCTTTTTCCCAGCTGAACAAAACAGGAAGATCCTTTCTCCAGAAAGAATTTCACAGATCATGGGGCAAACACCGATGGATCGCTTTGGAAACCCTGACGAACTCATCGGCGCTGCCATTCTGCTTTGTAGCAGGAACGCGGGAAGTTTCATCACAGGCACGAGCATCTACGTAGATGGCGGGTTTACCGGAATGCGTATCTAGAAAAAACAGCGACACACGAAGACCTCGGCAAAGACTTCAGTGACACGTCCTCTGACCGAATACACTACTGGAACCCTCTGAAGCCCGACCGACCCTTCGCACCTTTTCAGAACACAAACTGATGCCGCACACTTTTGTTATCTTCGGCGCGTCTGGCGATCTTACAAGTCGTAAATTGGTACCCGCTCTTTACAACCTCATGCGTGCTGGTCTTTTACCAGAAGAGACGAAGATTATTGGCTTTTCGCGGACAAAAATGTCTGATGGCGAATGGAGATCAAGCCTACGTAAGTCAACAGAACAACATGCTGGCGGAGAACCATTTTCACAAGAGGCCTGGAACACCTTTGAGCCAATTATTCACTATCAACCTGGTGATATTGAAAGCACGGCAGACTTTGAAAAGCTTCAGCAGCGGCTTTGCTCCCTCGAAGAAGGAAACCCAACCCCTCGGGTCTACTATCTTGCTACCGCACCGCGTTTCTACACCCCTGCAATTGCTGCGCTCGGCAACCTCAACATGGCCTCAGAGGATCATGGCGATCGTCGGATCGTTATTGAAAAACCATTCGGGACTGACCTTGCTACTGCTCAGGCATTGAACAACTACATTCACACTGTATTTCAAGAATCTCAGGTCTACCGTATCGATCACTACCTCGGAAAAGAATCTGTTCAGAACATTCTGGCGCTGCGGTTTGCAAACACAATCTTTGAGCCCATCTGGAACCGCCGCTATATCGATCATGTTCAGATTACGGTCGCAGAAGAAGTGCCTGTTGGTCGACGAGGCAGCTACTACGACTCAGCCGGCGTGCTCCGTGACATGTTCCAAAACCACCTCCTGCAATTGCTGATGGTCACTGCCATGGAAGCACCGGTACATTTCAACGCCGATGCCGTCCGTAATGAAAAAGTAAAAGTACTCGATGCGATTCGACCTCTTACGCTTGAACAAGTAGCTGATGCCAGCATT
>JAUWWJ010000165.1 GCA_030616935.1 Planctomycetaceae bacterium | reverse complement strand
CACGAACACGGCAACAATCCCATGAGATGTAGTCAATCGGAATGGCGGTGATCAGAGATCACCGCCATTCCCTAGAACAATGACTAAGCTGCCTGCTTTGACGAGTGGCTCAAAGCTTCAATGCCCCAATAAGCTGCCAGGCCAAAGCCGACTTTATTGATGACATCAGCGACGTTGTAAAAAATTTCTCGGACTTCACCGAGGCCACCGTATGCCATGAGGAATCCGATTGGGTATATCGCCCACCCTATCAAAATGAAAAGTCTCATCGTATTGAGTGCTTTAGCAATAGGCGCTGGGGCTGAGCTGATGGCAGATCCAAGGCCAGTGTAGAGAGTCGCAACAATTAAGAGCTCGAGGACGCACGCAACTAGAAAGAACCCCCACCACTCGTTTGAGGCAACCGGTGAAGTCTCTGCAATAAACGCACAAACAATCATGCCTATGTCAAGCGTTACAAGCTGTACGAAAAACTTTTTACCCTTGTCACCAAGCCGCAGCAAGAGCGGGAACTTTATAAGCATCAAGGGCGTTGTAAAGAGCCAGTCGATGTATCGCAAGGCTGTTGGAAATTGCCCGCCGGATTCTTGATAGACATGTGTCATTTTAAAATAATGGAAGCATGCAATGCCGCACACGAGACCAGCACAAACCATTGTGCTTCGGTAGGCCACGTCGACATTGTTTCGCATCAAAAGGAAATATGCTGCTCCCGCACCCATCGCAACTGTTCCTGCGAAGAAAAGGTAGAGAGTGATCGACTGTAACGGCGTATTTTGCGTCCAGTCAGAAGAGAGTGCTGCCAACGTTCCGCCGGCATTGGCCAATAGGGCATTCATCTTAAACTCCTTAAAAAATGCAGTTCAGGAACAGTGCCGAACACTAGCAAAAGTTCCCCTTTGGTGTACTGATATGTGCCAATATTGAAGACACGCTATCTACAATTCAATAATAGCGCCAAACATATTTTTGACACCCTGATCAACAGTTTGTTTTCAGCCATAGTCAGCGCCCGGGCTGCCGCATCTTTCCGATACGAGCCTGCTCTACAAGATCAAGGCTCACGTTTTCAGACCAGGCGTTGAGAAGTTCATGAAAGACCGGACCAGGGACGCCTTTCCCGATTGGGTTTCTGTCAATTTGTACCGCCGCGAGTACGCACCAGGGTGTGCTTGTCAGAAAGACTTCATCGGCAGTCAGAAGTTCATCTCTTTTAAATGATCGTGATTCCCAATGGAAGCCTGCGTTTTGGGCTAAATTCTTGAGGTAAAGCATGCTTACACCTGGCAGAGCGTCTCGGTCAGGGGGCGTGACGATAGTCCTTCCATACAAAGCGGCGACATTTGCAGTTGATGTTTCACTGATCCGTCCATCTGCATGGGACAAGAGAGGCCGGGCGCCTTCTTCAGATGCGGAAGCCTCTTGCTCGGCGAGGAAATAATGAAGTCGGCTACGCACTTTGGCAGTGATCGGCCAGCATTCTTCTGGAACTTGTCGGATACCAACACATTGAAGATTTATGCCAGATGCATAGGAGTCAGCCCATAGGCTGTAAGCGAGTGGAAATGTGTGAATGGATACCGAAGGTTCTCCGGTCAAACCATTATTCTGCGCAGCCAATAGCCCAGGAGTAATGAAAATAATAACGCCGAGGTCGTAGTCTGTTGGATTCTTGTTTTGCGTGAGCAGCCTGTGATTATGCGATGCGACTTGATTAGCAGCGGAGAAAATTGACTGCATGGTTTCGTCTGGATGAACGCCTACTTCGTGAAGTGAATTTGCGAGCCTTTCAGCATGATCATCAGGGAGGAAAAGATCACCGCCGATAGTGCGCAACTGTTCGGTTATAGTGGCTCCCAGCACAAAACCAGCATCACCTGGGGCAATAGAGAGTTGATTGCGGGGCAAAACTTTTCCATCTTGCCATGCGATCTCTGACGAATGTACCTGCCGATTCATGAAATACTCAACAGCCAGCAGTGCCTTTCGGTCGTAAGTTTCCGCTGACTCACGGAAGCTTCATATGTGGGCAAGTTGGAGTGGAGGATAGGGGACTCGAACCCCTGACCTTCTGGCTGCCAGCCAGACGCTCTCCCAACTGAGCTAATCCCCCTCGCAAGGTACTCGCTCACATAGTTCCATGCTCAAAAAGAGCCTTTTCAGCATTCTGTAACGTCCAAACCTATCGTGCTCTTCTATCAGTGTCAACGTGACGGTTTGCGTTCGGCTCGAAAGTGTTCTAAGAAAAATTTGTGTTGCTCTGGTGTAAGCCAAGACTGGCAATCAGACTTAATAAATCGGTTCAAAACAAATAGATGTAAAGTTGGAAATGACGTATGTTTTCAGGTCAGAACAAACACCCAGAAAGAGGCTCATGGGGAGAAATACCACGAGCATGTGCCACTGTTTTTTTGGCAATCTATTTTACTGGACTAGGCCTTACTGTGGCATGTAATACCAGTAGTGGTTCTTCTTTGCTGTTGAGTGTTGTCAAAGGAAAGCTATTTTCTTTTTGGCTCGTACCTCCCTGGCTTGATCTTGGCTTTGATTATTCTTTTGCGTACGGCCAGCAGGCGGACGCCGCTTATTACCTTGAGCTTCGAGAACATGATAAAGAAAACTGGATAAAACCATCATGGGTCGATGGGAATTATTCACAATCGATCCGTTGGCAACGATTGCTGCGTTCGGTTGTTGCCAGTGAAGAAGAGGCTGGTAGAGAGGGTCTCTTGCCAGCAGGTTTCTCAGAAGCAGCTTTCACACTTTGTGAAAGTGATGATATTGTTCTACGGATTTTTGTTCAGCCTCGACCTGAGCGACAATTGCCCATAGATAATCCTGCCCCAATTGTTCTCTATGAAGCCCGGCTTCGTAAGCTCGCTGGTGGTGATATTCAACTGATCAAGAGTGAGCATCGCCGGGAGGTGGCCCCAGTCATTTCTGGAAGTGGTGGTGCATGATGGGCAATTCACGGAGTATTTCTACTAATAAAAATTCAGAGGGTGCACTCGAGCAGGTATGGGAAGCCTATTGGTTCTTGCCTGCAGGCAGCCGTTCGCTTGCTGTTGTACGTGTTGTGACAGGCGTCCTTGGCCTGCTTTTGTGCGCAACCTACGGAACGGATCTTTCTGTGTGGTTTGGGCCACGCGGCTGGCTGCCTATTGATTCGGTGACTGCCTGGCGATCGTCTTTTGCCTATTCCATTTTTGACGCGTGCGAGACGAACACTCATCTCTTAGTAGCTTTTTACGGTCTGGTCTCCCTATTTGCCTTTCTTGCTATTGGTTTTCTTACCCCAATCACGTCACTTCTCGCTGCTCTTGGATGGGCCTCATTGCTTCATCGTGGTCCAATGCTGGCTGGTCCTGCAGATGACAGTATGGCGATCCTTCTTTGGTGCCTTGTCATTGGCTCTTCAGGGGAACATTTTTCCGTCGATGCGATATTGCACAAGCGCCTCGGTTGGCATGTAAGTCGACCTCGAGTTCGTACTCGTATTGCTGTAGGGCTATTACAGGTGCATGCCGCAGTCGTTTCCTTGGCTGCTCTTCTTTCCCAACTCAAGGGTGATGTGTGGTGGAATGGCTCGGCCGTGTGGTGGATTGCAACACGAAAACCAGGGCAAGTAGTTGATATTACCGGGCTTCTTTCTCAGTCAGAATATCTATGCAATATCTTTACGCACGGAGTGATAGCCTGGGAAGCGTTCGTGGCAGTCGGGATTTGGTTTACAGTTTCTCAGAAAATCGTTGCGCGAGCAGGCCTTATCGTATGGCCAATCATCGGTGTCTTGACCGCTTGTCCACTGTGGGGATTGGCGATGGCTACGCTAACTATTCCACTCACGCAACTTGTTGATGAAACTGAGTCATGATGCGTGTTCTACTGAAATAAACCCAACTATTCGAGTTCTAAGAGTTCTTTGAATTGATCATTATTTAGAACGGTGATGCCGAGTTTTTCGGCCTTGGCAAGTTTGCTTCCGGCCTCATTGCCTGCGACAACATAGTCGGTATTTTTCGAGACACTTGAGGATGATCTGCCTCCTGCCTTTTGGATTGCTGCTTCTGCCTCTTGTCGTGTAAAGCTTTCTAGTGTTCCTGTTACAACGACGGTTTTTCCTGAGAGTTGTCCATCTCGTATCTCGCTGGTTTGTGAAACTTTCAAACTCACTCCCGCGGACATCAGCCTATCGATCACCTGCGTGCCGTAATCACTCATCAGCCAGTCATGAACACTTTCCGCGATGACGTCCCCAATTTCATGCACAGCAGCGAGTTCTTCAACGGTCGCTTTTCGTAAGATGTCCACCGACGGAAATTTTTCGGTAAGAAGTGTCGAGACGCGAGGGCCCACATGACGAATCCCAAGTGCATTGAGTACACGGACCAGCCCACGATCACGGCTATTCGCTATTTCGGCCACTATTTTTTCAGCAGACTTCTTTCCCATTCGCTCGAGTGATTGCAACTGTGAGACATTGAGTGCGTAGAGATCTGCATAATCCTGCACCATGCCAGTCGCAACGAGTTGTTCAACAAGTTTGTCTCCGAGACCACCAATATCCATGGCATTGCGTGATGCAAAGAACTTGAGTCGTTCTCGCTGTTGTGCGGGGCACTGGTTATTTGGGCAGCGTATGTAAACGCCATTCTGCTCACGAATGAGTTCTGTGTTGCATTCAGGGCAATGCTCTGGAAAGCACCATTTCAACAACTTTTTTTTCCGAAGGTGCTTTTCAACACGGACAACATGTGGGATAACTTTTCCTGCCTTTTCGACCACCAGCACATCACCTATCCGAATATCTTTGCGTGCAACTTCATCAGCATTATGGAGGCTTGCACGGCGAACCGTGGTGCCAGCTAATTGAACAGAGGCAAGATCAGCTACCGGCGTCACGGTGCCACCCCGGCCCACCTGTACTCTAATGTCGAGTAATTGAGTCGTCGCCTCAAACTTCTCGAATTTCCAGGCAATTGCCCACCGAGGACTTTTTGCCGTGCTCCCAAGTATCTTCTGCTGGGAGAATCGATCAACTTTTATGACGAATCCATCAACCTCGAAGTCGAGTTG
>JAUWWJ010000456.1 GCA_030616935.1 Planctomycetaceae bacterium | reverse complement strand
GTTTTACTCTCCACTCATATTCTGCAGGAAGTAGAAGCCATGGCCGACAGGGTAATTCTCATTGCAGAAGGGCGCATGCGGTTTGATGGTACTCCGGCAGAACTGACTGCCGGGGGTGAGCGGCTTGATGAACGTTTTTATGAATTAACACGGGCGTCATGACTGGTGAATGAAAGTATGCGTTGATTCACAGTGGCGGAGACTTTTTATAAGTAGGGTGCTTTGTTTTGAGTCGGTGTCCTGAGTTATGTTTTAAGGATTCTAAAGGCGGACTGTCATTGGCTTGTAGAGAGAGGAATTAGTTGGCAATGAAGTGGTATGTTCTCGACGCAGTTTTCAAGCGGAATTTTGTTTCTTATTTTTCGAATCCAACGGGGTATGTCTTTATCTGTGTATTCGTTCTGCTTGGTTCGCTTGCTGCATTTTGGCCGCCAGAATTTTTTAATTCAAATCTTGCAAATCTTGACCAGCTCAATCGTTATCTGCCGTATATATTGCTTGTTTTTATTCCGGCCATCACGATGAGTGTTTGGGCAGATGAACGCCGGCAGGGGACGGATGAATTAATCCTGACGATACCGGCGAGTGATATCGAAGTTGTCGTAGGAAAATATCTCTCTGCGGTCGGGATTTATACAGTGTCGCTCATTTTCTCATATCTATGTAATCTGGTTATTTTGCAAATTTGGGGCAACCCAGACCCAGGGCTCTTTTTTGCAAACTATCTTGGGTATTGGTTTGTTGGTTTGGCTATGCTGGCGATCGGCATGGTTGCAAGTTTCCTAACAAGTAACTTGACCGTATCGTTTATTCTGGGCTTGGCATTGAATGCTCCATTGGTCGTTGCTGATCAGGCAAGCAGTGTGATGGGTCCGAAGCTTGCATCGGTTGTTCGATCTTGGAGTCTCGCAGAGAATTTCATTGACTTTGGTCGTGGCATCGTTAGCCTTTCGGCGGTCGGCTATTTTCTTGGTATTGTGACGGTGTGCCTTTACATTTCGATGGTTCTCATAGGCCGTCGTCATTGGACTGGTCGACGAGATGGCGCACGAATGGGTACCCATTTTGTTGCGCGTACTGCCGGGCTTGCTGTTGCTGTGCTCGGCGTCGTGCTTACCTTTCGAGCATATGATGTGCGAGCGGATCTTTCTGCTGAGCAGATCAGTTCTTTGTCTCGCGATACCAGGCAACTTCTTTCGGGATTAGATACTGAACAAGCTATTGAAGTCACCGCCTACATAAGTCCAGCCGTACCCGAAGACTATGCTCAGACGCGACTTACCCTGCTTAATATGTTGCGGCAGTTTCAGCGTCTCAGTGGTGGAAAACTTCGTGTTGATGTTATTGAAACTGAAACAAAAACAGAAGCAGCTTCTTTGGCTAGTCAGCAGTTTGGTATTGAGCCAGTAACCGTCCTTTCTCGGGAGCGGGGTGCATTTCGGGACGAAGATATTTTTCTTGGCTGTGCCTTCACGTGTGGTCTCGAGAAAGTCGTAGTCCCATTTTTTGATCGGGGCACGCCCGTTGAGTATGAATTGATTCGGTCAATCTGTACGGTAGCGGAGCAAAAGAGAAAGCGGCTCGGGGTAGTTACAACAGATGCAGATCTTTTTGGTGGTTTCGATATGGCTAGTGGTCAGCAACGTCCCCGGCAGCCAGTTCTTGTGGAGCTTGAGAAGCAATACGAGGTGGTCCAAGTTGACCCCGCTGCTCCGATTACAGAAAAATACGACGTATTGATGGTCGTTCAGCCATCAAGTCTTGGTCCAGAGCAGATGAATAATTTTGTATCTGCGGTTCGTTCTGGACAACCGGTTGCAATTTTTGAAGACCCACTGCCCGTCTTAATGAACGGTGTTCCGGGAACGTCTCAGCCGCGTCGTGGGGGCGGTGGTGCGATGGCTATGTTTCAGCAACAAAGTCAGCCTAAGGGCGACCTTGGCCAGCTTTGGGATGTACTAGGACTACAGCTTGCCGCGGGAAGCAGCCGTCCGCTCATGGGGCAAATGGGTTCGTCGCCCTATGTGGTCTGGCAGGATTACAATCCTCATCCGAAATTGGAACTACCCAGTGAATTTGTCTTTATAGATGCCGAATTGGGTAAGGCGGAAGGTGCTGCATCTCGGAGCTTTAATCAAGCCAATCCAATCACGAGTGGGCTGCAAGAAGTTCTTTTTCCTTTCCCGGGAGCACTGTCTAAGGATGAAAAAGTGAATCTGGAATGGACACCGCTTGTCACAACCGGG
>JAUWWJ010000208.1 GCA_030616935.1 Planctomycetaceae bacterium | reverse complement strand
GTTGGGATAAACATAAAAACAAATGGGTTGGGAAAACGCGATTTGGTCTGCTCTACGACGATCGGTTCCATCGTCCTGAGACGCCAGGTTTTCGTGAGGGTGATAGTCGTTATCAAGTGGATTCAGAAATTAGCTTCCAGAATCAGCCCAAGACACTGGCGGAGACCGGCAAAGATTTTACAGGCTGTGTTGCCGTCCTGAATATCGGGCACTGGCGGACATGGGCACGTCGAATCACCGACCACAGCACCGGACAAGATCATTTCTCGTACGACACCGCCGGCTTGCCCGAGGAGCAGGTCCAACATTTTTCAGGGTATTATATTTTGGGGCGGGCCGCATTAGACCGCGCAAACGAATGGTGGTTTAATTCTGAGACGAAGACGGTCTATTACATGCCTCCGGAAAAAAAAGACCCAAATTCGATGGATTTGCGAGGGCGGGTTCAGGACTTTGGGATCGAACTCGATCGTTGCACAGGAATTGAAATTCGTGGATTACATTTTCATGCATCGGGTTTCTGGCTGAAGGAATGTGATGACGTGTCAGTGCGTGATTGCAGCTTTGACTATCCAGCCACGCACCGATTTCTCCAGGGTCAATTTCAATATGTTGCTCCCTGGAACCCGTCGTCAAATGGCAATTTTATGCCAAGCTTCTTCGGTGGTAACCAAAACTCTTTTGTGAATAACACCGTGCGGTGGTGCAATGCGCCGGTTTATTTCGGCAGTGAAGAAATGGTTATTGAAAACTGCCTATTTAGTGACATTGAATGGGACGTGAATTCTAGCGGAGGTTCTGGCGCGGTCATGATTGGGAAAAACAGCGTCTTTCGTCGGAATACTCTAACGCGTTGCGGTAACTCTGAGGGCGTTCGTGCCGTCGATGAAGGAACTACCCTGACCCATAATCGTTTGTCGAAAATGAGTACTCTTCAGCACGATGGATCGGCTTTGAATGTGGGAACTACGAAGCACTCTAAAGTGCTTGTATCACATAACTGGGCTCATGACTGTAATCGGCAGGGCATACGATTTGATTACCACGGGTCCGGAATTCGTCGTCAAGACGGTCAGCTCTACGGTGACGGCGTCTACATGAACAATGTGACATGGAACACGACAGATAGTGAAGTAAAAGGGGATCGGCATCTTATTCTGAATAATACGGTGCTGCGGAATAACCATTATCCGAATGTGTTTGAGGAAGAGGTTACAATGTCGATTCAGGGCTTTATGGTGATGCATGAAATTTACAGCAATGCGCATAGCTTGATTCGGAATAACCTCGGAACACTACGGAGTCGGTCATTTCATTTAGACGATGAACCAAAACCGTGGTGGAAACGTTCAGACGGAAGCATAATGCCGGTGGCGACGGTATTGCCGGGAAAGGCTGACCATAACTTTTCAGAGAAGGGAGCCTCGTGGAAGTATCTACGAGATCCAGCGAATTACGATTTCCGTCCCAAGGCAGGCTCACCGCTGGTCGATGCCGGAGCATTGGTAAATCAGAATGAATTGCCAAGCTCGGCCAACAATTTTCCTGGACAGAAATATGTTGGCTCAGCACCAGATATTGGAGCTTATGAGTATGGAGCCTCACGCTACTGGATTCCAGGACGTTTGGAAAGTTCGCCAACAGTACCTATACCAAAAAACGGTGGTAGGAATGTACCGCTGGATGCAGATCTTATGTTTCTTGAGGCCTATCAGGCCGAAGAGCATACGGTTTATTTTGGAGAGAAGCCAACAAAGCTAAATGTGATTGCATCCTTGAAGGACACTGAAGAAAATATCGTTAGCCCTCCGAAGCTGAGGGCAAAGACAACGTACTACTGGCAAGTGGGTGCTGTTAAAAATTCAGGTATTGAAACCCGCTCGCCAGTTTGGGTATTTACAACAACCGGTACGCAATAATTTTTTGAATTACAAATCTTATGACCGAGCTTTGAGCAGTCCTCCGATTGCTTAGTATCTTGTGCAAATGACTCAAAGAAATATTTTGATGCGTATCGCTCTGAAATTACCGACGATATGTCTGAACGTGCCAAACGATGTGTCAGAGTGAAGTTGAGGGAGACTGGTAGGAGACTGGATTGACCAAGCCTGACCGATCTGATTTGGCTCGTGTGTAATGCTCGGCTGTAGAAAAGCAGACAAATTTTGAAACGCTTGCACGCGAGTTCGCGATGCTTTTGGAAACGCTTTAAAAAAGGCAATTAGCTCTTAAGCGGGTTAAACACTACCGCAACGATAAAAAACATGGACGCAGCGATAAGGGCAACACAAGCAATACACATGATTTCACCTGCCGGGAATTTAGAACTTCTAAATAATAGGCACGCCCTTTTTTTTTTACAGTTGTCATTTGATGAAATGAAAAAAACAACAATTATGACAGCGAAATTGGTTGCTTTGTAGACCTTAGGCAGTACGAGGTTTTGGGTGGTACGCATGGCCACCGCAGTGACATGTACTGAAGCGTGATGGGTACACATGAAGCTTTGGGAAATGTTGTTTGCATCGCACGACAACGTTCTTGAGCCAGTGGACGGCGTGGTTCAATGCGGTTGCCATGCGTCGGCTTATGACGAATGGAATACTTATTCACATGCCGGGAAGGACAGAGGCCAGATGTCGAAAAGGCTTACAGGTGAAAGTAGCGATCCGTGGTAAATTCGTTAATGTTTTGGCACGTCGTTAACAGCCTTTTCAGTAAGAATTGGTGGGATGTGGTCAAGTGGGGCGGTGTTTCCGTACGAGCAAGGTTCAGTTTCATGTTCGTATGATTCGGGTACTAGTAAGTTCAAGGAAAAATTATTCTGATGAAAAGAATCCAGATAATCGTGATTGCATGGATAGCTTGCTTCAACGTCGTCTGCGGACAAGAGTATGAAATTGAATTTTTAACACTCCCTCGTGCAGTTCGTCTGGTAACTGAGAGCGAAGAGGGAGCGACAAATTTAATACTGCCCAATGTTTTATCAATTGATGTTAAGACAGCGAAGGAGTTAGCAAAGGCCCCGCATTCCGGTCTTTTGTTAGATGGTCTTTCTTCGATAGATGAAGATACCGCTCACGAACTTGCTCAGTTTTCTGGGTTTGTGCTAACACTCAACGGCCTCACCTCTATCAGCCCGGAAGTTGCTCGAGAACTATCAACATTTGAAGGACGCGCTTTGGTACTCAATGGTTTAACCACCATCAAAAAGGTACTGGCATCTGATTTAGCTAAGTTCAAGGGCCACGCGTTATTCCTTGATGGTTTAACGCATATTGACACAGAAGTGGCTGGGGAACTCACCGCTTTTCAGGGGGGGTGTTTGGGGCTTTACGGTCTCGGAACAATTAATGCGGAAGTCATGCATGTGTTAATTCAATGGCGTGGTGAAAACCTTAGTGTTCGCAAAGAAGGCCTGACGACGGATGCATGCTTCATCATGGACAAGCACAAGCACTCCTGGAAAATAATCGGAGATGTATGGGCCTCCTTTTAATACGACCTGCCTCGTCTGGGGTGTTTCGCTGGCAGGGTGCCCTGCCCTCTGGTTTCAAGGGCTGTGATTGATCCGGGTACTACAACCTGTTTGGTCCAAAAACTTTGTTCATGGGGCTTCGAACAAAAGCAGATCTCGATGCGTAGTAGTTCTTCAGGTGCGTTGAAGTTTTTTCGTGAGATTGGGCCCACATATGGCCCCGACTATGCAGGAAGTGTAATCACGTGCAGGAACCTTTTGGATTCTGTAGGCGTGATAGGACCGTTGTTACTTCGTCGGTGCGTATCACGTGTTCTTAAAGGAATTAGTGGAATTCGGATGAACCATTTGCAGAAAAAGCCAGTACCGGTTTCCCCTCGTCTCAGAATGAAAGCAAGGAAAGCACTGGCTGATCTTGACGATATGCGGCTACGGCAATTGTTGGAAACGGCTCGTCGTGTTGAGCGGTATGCGGTAGGTCGTACAGAGCAATCGGTGGCTAACGCTCTGGGTAAACCGCTCATATTCGTTCGAGCAATGATTGCATTCTGGAATTCCGCTGGAGTGCTTGAGACGAAGCGGGCACGAGCCAAGTTCCTTAAGAACTATGGTAAGAAAAAAGTTCGAATTCTTTATCAGGCCTTGGAGGCCAGTCGCTAGGAAAAATTCAATAGAATGCTGTGCTGTTCTTGCACGATCCAGCATGCTTCTTGAACTCGCTATCTCCGCGAGTGTTGAATTTTCAAGGTGCTAACTTACGTGACAAGCATATTGGGAACCCGTAAGCACACACCAAGGTTTGTCCATAAGGCAAAAGTTATATATCTTGACCCATTGGCCTTGTGTTTGGAGAGCTCTTTTTTGCTCTATTTGATATATGCGTATCTGGTTGCACCGTAATACGTGAAGATGCACTCCGTACTGTTCTGCGGAGGGCCTGATGAGTCGGCGGCGAAAGGTTCGATATGACAGCTATCAGACGAAACAAAGCACACGGGGAGCTCTATGCGGTGAAACTT
>JAUWWJ010000284.1 GCA_030616935.1 Planctomycetaceae bacterium | reverse complement strand
CGCCGTTCCTCGGCTTCTCCTGTCATCGGAACGAATAAACTTGGCACGAGATCCGTTCGCTCCAACTCCCCTTTTCTTTTCTGGAGCCGCACCAATGTTTGTTCGTATCGTTCACCCACTGGAATAATCATAATGCCGTCTTCAACAAGCTGATCGATGAGTGGCAATGGAATTTCCTCAGGGGAGCATGTGACAATAATCTTGTCGAAAGGCCCCTTCTCTTCCCATCCCATAAACCCATCACCAATTTTTGTTACGACATTGGTATACCCAAGACGTCGTAGTGTTGAGCGTGCCCGCCGCCCAAGTGCATCATGTATTTCAATCGAGTAAACCGTTCCTACAAGCGGCGAGAGGATCGCAGCCTGATAGCCACTTCCAGTTCCGATTTCGAGCACCCGATCAGTAGGTTTCGGATCGAGTTGTTCGGTCATGTAGGCTACGACAAAAGGACCAGAGATGGTCTGTCGATCTCCGATGGGTAGAGACATATCAAAGTAAGCCAGTGGCCGTTGAGCGGTAGTAACGAACTCGTGACGGGGTGTCAGTCGCATGCTTTCAAGAACACGAGTGTCGGTGACACCGCTGGCGGCTATATCTTCACGAACCATTCGCTCCCGAGCATTTGCGTATCGGTCAGCTGAGGAGTTTCTACTAGGTACCGAGAACTGAACCTGCTTTGTTGCCGCGGGCTGGGCAAACCCACTGCTGGACATGGTGAGTAGCCCAGAGAACACAATAACAGTGGTGAGAAAGTACCGAAGCATAAATCTACGCTGACTGGCCATCCTGTAGTTTGCCCCAGCCTTGTGGGGCATCGTCTGCCTGCCTGCCTAAGGAACCTTTTGTCAGTTCCAGGAATGCCGTTTCCAGGTTTATTTCCTCTTCCCTCATACCAAGCAACCGTTCACCACTCGCAACGATTGTGGCTGGAAGAAGTGATATATCAACCGAACGGTCGTCGAGTGTTGCACGGATGATGCCTTCGAGGATGTTGACCTCAGCGATGCCAGGACAATCTTCCAGAAGGCGGGCTGATTTCTCCGGGTCACCCTCCACTTCAATGCAGATGACAGGTCGGCCTCGTACTTTAGCAAGAAGGTCTGTTACGTCGCCCTGGGCAAGAAGTTGTCCATACTCAATAATTCCGACACGATTGCAAATGTCAGCCAGTTCGGGAAGGATGTGACTTGATACAAGAATGGTTTTCCCGAGATCCTGAAGTCGTTTGAGCAGAGCCCGCATTTCAATGCGGGCTCTTGGGTCAAGACCGCTGGCAGGTTCATCGAGAAGAAGCACTTGAGGGTCGTGGAGAAGCACTCTGGCCAAGCCAAGCCGCTGAGTCATGCCACGAGATAAACTGGTTACAAGTTCATCTCTTTTCACTCCTAGATCAACCAAGTCGAGCGAACGTTCCGCAACTTTACGTCGAGCGGGCCCATCGATGCGATAGGCAGCAGCAAAAAATTCAAGGTACTCGATGACTCGCATGTCGTCGTATACACCGAAAATATCTGGCATGTAGCCAATCGCCCGACGTATTTCACGCGGGTGGGTGTAAATTGAGTAGCCGCATACCGAAGCTTCTCCCCAAGACGGTGATAGAAGTGTCGATAAGATTCTGATAGTCGTTGTTTTCCCCGCGCCATTTGGGCCGATAAAGCCAAATAGATCTCCTTTCTCGAGTTTTAATGTCAGGGACTCAAGTGCAAAAAAGTCACCATATTTTTTTGTCAGGTCAACGGTTTCGATCATGAAGATGTTTCAGGTTTTGTGTCAGGGAGTTAGTTGCGAAGCTCGAGAACAATTCTCCAGAGAGTTGTGTCTCCTGCATCTTTGAAATGTTTGAGTCCGGATTCGCTTGGTTTTTGTGGCAGCCATTTTGTGGCAGATGGTCCCTTGCCCATAAGAATAATACGGTCTAAAGCAAGGAGGTGAGTCATGTCAATGTGCTCTAGTCTCCCCGGTTGGAGTCCAGTGTATTCTGATCCGCCGGTCGCGCGATGCATGCCAGCTACTTCAAGAATTCGTGATATATCTCGATCATCTGATTTCCATCGTGCTGAAACATTACGGTCTTTAACAGCTCGTTTTTTTGTTAAAAAAGCCCCGAGAGATCGTGGGCCTTTTCCTGCTTCGAGATCAAAAGTGTCACCCGGGCGAAGGGTGCCAATATCGTAAAGCCAGCCAGCGTGCATGAGGACGCAATCGTTGAGGGATACATGAAGTTGGTTCGTGATTGTTCCACGGAGGGTTCCCTGCCCCGTTCTGCTAAGCGTCGATTGTATCGAAACAGTTGGCAGTCGGCTGGTTGAGTTGGCCTCAAAGAGTTGGCTTGAAGCTGCTGCAATTGAGATGTTCTGAAGTCTGGCTGCGGATGATCCGTATTCGTAGGGGGCTCCAGCAAGAGAAGGATGTGGCGTTAATGCATCGGGGCCGCCGATGTTTCGTCCAGATGCTGCAAACCAACTCACCACTGAACGTGAATCTTCTCTGGAGGTGTCTTGCACAGGGTTGGCAGAAAGGTCGAATCGTCCATTGTTTGAAGCCCAGATGCCGGCAAAGCTGGTTGATCGACATGTTTGGGTTGCCTCGTCAATATCAAAGACACCGGCAGTGTGGATCTGCCATCCGTCAGATTTAAATTGTCGTGTGGTTGACCAAGTGATTCCTGTAAAGGCGAGGACAATGAGCGGCAAGGTCAGCCAAGTTATCCATCTAAAACGCTCGCTTCGTCGGGCGATCCACCAGTCAAGTGGAAAGAGTGCAGCAACATAGAGCATCCCGATGAGTGCAATGAGCTCAAACGGAATAACTGAGACACTCAGGTAATTGTCAACTGCAAGCCTTAATTGTCCTGCCAAGTCGAGGCCGCCCCGCCTCGCCTCCCCTGCTCTTCCTTCAGAATCTCCACTGTCCTCGATATCGAGTAGTTTCAGCACAAGTGAGTCGGTGCCAGGCCATGAGGCAAACGTTCGTGTATCAAGATCGATACCAATCCATGTAATCCGTCCAAAGCCATAGGCACGGCGCACGACAAGTGGCGGGTCGTTTTCGGTACCACCAACTGAAGCCTCGATCACCCCCTGTAGTTTTGGAAGATCTTCGAAGATTGGAATCTGCAGCTCTTCAATAGCTCGGCGGGCGAGTGGTCGACTGGATCTCGCATATGTTTCAAGCGCAGATGCCCGACGTAATGGGACCAGCCGGCTGAACTTGCCAGGGAGCCATGACTCGAGAGAAGGAGAAGTCGATGCAGCAGCCGGAAGCGACATTCCTGTTATGAGAAGGAGGTCACCCCCGCCCCGTATCCATGCATCAAGTTCAAGAAGGTGATCCTCTGAAATGCCTCGTGTTACCGCATTCCCGCAGATAATCGCCTTGTCAACGCCGTCGAACGTTAGTCCCGGAGGGCCAAAAACAGAAGAGAGTGGGATTGATTCAGAACGTGGCTCCGGAGAAACCACAAGCATTCGAGATCCATCTTCCCGAGTTGCAAGACGAGACGCTCTTGTCGCATTTTCCAGGTCACCAAGAAGCATCAAGACTTCCTGGCTTGATTCCAGTAGTTGCGGCAACCGAACTGTTCTGGAAGTCACTACCTCAGCGCGATGTGCACTGTCTGCGTCTGATTCCGTCGTGTCGACAACCACGACCCGGATGGTGCTGTCTCG
>JAUWWJ010000183.1 GCA_030616935.1 Planctomycetaceae bacterium | reverse complement strand
GCCTGAGCACGGGGAAGCTATTTGAACCTTGTCCACATTGTGGTGTGGAACCATACGCACACTTAAAGCGTACGAGCGAAAACGAAGACGACTGCGGCGAGTATTTTGTGCCGATTCCAAGTTTCTTGGATTCCTGTCCACGTTGTGGATGGGGCAAGCGACAAGCCGCATAGCTAAACGTGAAACTACATTTGGGGGGGCGAGTAATGACACGATATCTCTCTGTGGAACAGATAACGAACGCAGTATGGCTGCTGATGATTTCAGCCGCTCTTGTCCTTGGTGCAAAGAGTTTTTCTGACTCGTCTCGTAGTGTGTGCCATAACTGTCCGGAGAAGGTTGAGCACGTTGGCAGTCTTAGTAAGTTGATGAAATAGTTTTCACGCAGCAAAGTACTAATCATCTGTTTGTATCCGGTGCCGCCCGTCCGTGTGTGTGATGTTTGTGTGGTGTTTTTGCCCGGTTGATAAACAGCATCTTTCTGTGCGAACGTGCCGTGCCTTCACCGGTTCCCCTTCCGCCAATCCCACGGTGCTATTGGGTTCTTATCAGCCTACAGGCCAATCTTGTTTTCCTTGGTATATCGTTAAGCCTCTAGTTCTTCAGTCTTGTCACACCTGCGATACCACCACGCCATACCGATGCGGACCATCATGGTGTTGATGTTCCGATATTCAATGAAGATCTAGCCCCGCGTCCTGCCGTAGCGATCTACGCCACTACTCTTGATGGTGGCCGTCTTTCCAAAGGTAGCGGCTAGCAGTGCTTGGTTAACGCTCATACCAAAAGGATTGCCCGGGAGCAGTGGTATCTTACTCCGACATGTAATGATGAGTGTATGAAGGCATGCATGGTCGCACGAACTATTAGTTGTGGTCATTACTTGCAGAAAGTGACACACACACAAGTTCCTTGTCATTCCGCACGAAACAACATCTATTGGCGAAAGCCGGATGAACCCAGACAACTGATCGACCAAAACATTCGTTGGTAGGTTCAAGCACATGCATTCGACCACGTTCTTCGTAGGCATCACGTGTCAGCCGCGCAAGAATGAGGTCACCTGTTTCACTGAACAACCAGACACGGAGTGGGTCATCTGGAACTGGCTGCCGAATCAGAAACGCGGTTCCATGTTTGGCCGGCCTGTCCGTGTCTGATGTGGGAACACCCGTTTCCCATAATCGGTCACCAGATTCAAGGTCGACGGCGGTCAGCATCCCTGTATGGCAATCACATCCATAAATCGTATTTTTCTCGATGTAAGGAGTGCTGTTGGCACAGTACATGGCATTTTTTGGCCCACCTTGCCAGAGAACTTGAGCGCCCGGTGAATCCTTAGAAAGGGAATAGAGAGCACCGATCTTTCCAATGCCACTGGCAAAGAGAACCTGGTCGCCGTTCAATTCTCCTAGTTGTGGCACCATAATCGACATGCCGTACATAGGTTTCAGTGGTTCTGACCAGAGTTGACGACCGGTAGCAGGTTCAAGGCTATTGAGGTTATCGGCATCCCAGATAAGAAGTTGCTGGATGCCAGCAGATTCAATGATCGTCGGAGGGCAGTACCCTTGCTCACTTGCAGTAAGAGCTCGCCAACGCTCTGCACCCGATACACGATCAAAGGCGACCGCCACGCTGCCTTCCCCGCCAACAACACATATTACAAGGTCATCCACTATGAGTGGGTGGCCGCAGAACCCCCAAATTGGTGTCGAGGCGTTGTAGTCTTTTTTAAAATCTTTCTCCCACAGGAGTTTGCCGTTCTTGGCATCAAGGCAAAGGAAATTTCCTTCCGATCCAAGTGCATAGACTCGGTTGTCATGCACCGTAGGCGTACATCGTGGACCTGCTGCATACGAGATCGAGTAAGGGCAGTCGTACTCGTGCTTCCAGAGTTCTTTTCCGGTTGTTGTATCAAAACAAAGCACTCGCTCAGTGCCAGAGAGAAGTGATCGATTGTTTGGATTGTTCTCTAAGGCACCCTCAGTTTTTATATAGTCGGTTACATAAAGGCACTCACCAGTAACGGCAGGGCCAGAGTATCCGCCCCCAAGTGGAACTCTCCACAAAATTGGAAGTCCGTTTTCGGGAATACGCTCTATGATCCCCTGCTCATGCCAAACACCATCACGATTTTGTCCTTGCCATTGTGGCCAGTCATCACCCCTGACACCCGTGTTATATGGCAATGCCGCAAGGGCAGTGGACAGAGCAATAAACATGAGAATTTTTTTCATGATTGTATCTTTCTCTACTCGAGCGAGACCTGGTTGAAGGATTACGGCGTAGCCTCTGCTGTGGGCAGGTCTACAGAAACGTCAATTCCAATAGGCCGCCAGTCTAGCAGTTCTATCTCGGCAGTTCTTCTTCCGCGAAATTCATTGATCTTTGGCTTGAAGGCAATGTTAAAAGGCTCACCCGGTGGCGGCAGATGAGGAATCCACTCGGCACCACCGAAAGCCACTGCTCGAATCTGGACTCCATTTTGAACAAGCTTGACTGACATGTGTTTATCGCCATTGCCCATGGTTCGTGGAGGCTCTGCACAGGCGACACCAGACGCACACAAATAGGGGCGTTTGTTTCCTTGACCGAAGGGGGCGAGGCGTTCGAGTTCGCCGATGCTTTGAAGCGTGACACCTGCCAGAGTTGTTTCACCATCAAGTTGTATCTGGGCCTGTCGTAGTTCATTCGGCATTCGCTTTGTGACTTCCGCAAGAAACGCTTCTCGGAAGGCATCAATCTTTCCGTCTTCGATGCGAAGACCCGCTGCCGCGGCATGTCCACCACAAGTGAGTAAGAGTTCCCGGCATGCTTGCAGGGCCGCATGGACATCAAAACCAGGGACACTACGAACACTTCCAATCGCTGGTTTTGCAAGTAGTTCATCGCGGGCCAGCATGACGACAGGACGATGCCATCGTTCAGCAAGTCTTCCTGCAATTATTCCTATAACACCAGCGTGCCACCCGCGGCCTGCAAGAACAAGTGCAGGATCAGTTTCTGGATGAAACTTTTCTTTTGCCTGTTTTGTTGCCGAAAGCTGAATGCTTCGCTCTTCGGTCTCACGTTGTCCGTTTAATTCATGAAGATAGTTTGCCAGTGTCGTCGCCCGGTCTTTGTCTGAAGTTGTTAGTAACTCAATACCGCACCCGGCCTGACCAAGGCGACCAGCAGCATTGAGTCGGGGGGCAAATCGAAAAGCAATATCTTCACTATCAAGAGAAGACTTTTCACTGAGTTTGGCAAGTTCAAGAAGTCGCGCGACGCCAGGCCCACCCTTTTCACGCAGGCACTTCAGACCATACTTTACATACACCCTATTTTCATCAAGCAGTGGGACAACGTCGGCAACCGTACCAACCGCAGCGAGCCCTACGCACTGAAGCAGCATTTCTCGTAGTCGCGGAGTCACCTGCTTTGCTCCACATGATCGTGTGGCAATAGCCCATGCAAGTTTGAAAGCAACACCGGCCCCGCAAAGGTCCCCGAATGGGTATTCTGATCCAGGAAGCCGAGGGTGGACCAGAACATCTGCCGCAGGAAGGCGATCAGCAAAGTTGTGATGATCCGTGATAATTAATTCGAGGCCAATTTCACGTGCCACGTCAGCCTCAGCAACACTGGCAATCCCACAGTCGACGGTCACAACGAGTTCTGCGCCGTCTTGTTTCAATCGTCGTAAAGCATCTGAATTGAGGCCATAGCCTTCGTCAAATCTGTCTGGCACATACCAGTGTGGTTCAACATGAATTGCTTCAAGGCAATGGCATAGGATTGCCGTCGATGACATGCCGTCTGCATCGTAATCACCATAGATAACAATCTTACGTCCAGCTTTTGTAGCAGCAAGAATACGGTCGGCGGCCTCTGCGATACCAAAAAGTTCTTCAGGTTCACGTAGATTAGCCATTGAGGCATCAAGAAAGCCACGGACCTGCTTTGGGTCCGTGACACCTCGTGCGGCTAATAAGCGTGCAAGAATAGGGGATATTCCTGCAGACTTTTCTAGCGATGCAACCGTTGTCGGGTCGTGAGGTGCGATGTTCCAGCGTTTTGGCACGGTAGCCTCCCTGGCCAATAGCATTTCAGAAATAAAGATTTTCCCAGTATAGCCGCTTCTTCACTAAACGTCGGTTATAGTGGCATGATCAGAAACTAGTGACACAACGATTGCTTTTTGAATCTCATTTTTCGAGATATCGCGATGTCCTCAATTATTTCAAATTCTGGGAAAGGCAAAGAGCTTTCTCGCAGGCGAACAAAGCCACCTCGTGAGGAGTTAGGCAGAGGAGTGAATCTCTGTGAATACTGTACTGCGAAATGCTGTCGATACTTCACATTCCCATTAGAGAAGCCGACAACCAGGCAAGAATTTGATGCCTTGCGATGGTCCTTGCTCCATGAGCACGCCACCGCTTTTACTGAAGATGGAGAATGGTATATCTGTGTGCATACGGTCTGTAAGCACCTTCGGGAAGATAATCGTTGTGGCATCTATAATTCTCGCCCATCAATCTGTCGTGAATACACGACTGACCATTGCGAATATGAAGATGAGTGGGTATACGACCAATATTTTGAGACCCCCGAGCAAGTAGTTGAATACATGGAGGCAGTGCTTGGGCCCGGTGGTGAAGACGTCGGTGATGGTAAAAAAAAGAAATATCGTCAACGATCTATTCGAAGTCCAAAACCGACGTTATTAAAAATTCTATAAATTCATCAGATCGATATAGTAATAGTTATTATTCATTCGCTACGAGAACGTTTTGAGGAGGTATCATTCTGTCACGAATCACACCACGGACGCTGAAAGGTTTTCGCGATCTGCTGCCAGCTCAGGCACTCGAGAGGGAGCG
>JAUWWJ010000421.1 GCA_030616935.1 Planctomycetaceae bacterium | reverse complement strand
CTAAATTGAATCGAACATCTTATTGACATCCAATAGAGATTGGCAGACTACACTGTCAGCGAATGATAAGCAAAGCTAGCAACACTGCTGATTAACTCTCAGTTTTCGAGTCAATAACATGTCCAGCACGAGCTTTGGAAGCAAGATGAAAGGCCGACATCATGTCGTACGAAGTAATCTCACAGAGTAATTCTGTAACCTTTTCGTAAACGTCTGGCTCCAGCAGAGGCTCCACCTCTTTCATAAGATCTACTACTCGCTTCTCCTGAGCCTCGAGTTCAGCAATTTCTACTTTTCGATCAGCGAGCACTCCATTAAATGAATCCAGTTTACGAGCATACTCAGTCAATAAAGGAGAATCGGTTGCCGCATCAAACCACGGCCGGTAGATAGGCTTTGCCATTGTTGACCCCATGAAAGGAAAAGGGTGGATGACGGGATTCGAACCCGCGACCTTCGGTACCACAAACCGACGCTCTAACCAACTGAGCTACAACCACCATATCTTCAAAAATTCTACCAAACTTTTCGATGAAAACAGCGGGCCAGAAAACCCTTTTCTAAAAGGGAAAATCTGGCATTCCCTTGGCGGCACTGAATCGTTTCAATGAACCCCAGAAAATACTTCTAGTCGCTCTTTTTGCCCCCTCAACCCGAGCTGCCTCATATCATGCAACACGCATCCATTACTACAGTCCGCTGTGATGGGCACCGCGGCTGCGTTGCAGATATTGCAATGTTAGCCAAAAACATACCACTGTTCCCCGTTGATCGATGGTGCAATCTCGCGGAACTCAGTCGAGCAAGGGCAGCCAGCAACCAACGAATAGGCTGGGCAGCAATTTTTCTGAAGGCCTACGCTAGAGTCGTTGAGCAAACACCCGAACTAAGAAGTTGGTTTCTGCCAAGGCTCTGGCCTCGCATTGCAACAACAAATCAAATTGTTGCAACCTTAGCAATTAACCGAATCGAAAATGATACGGAGCAACTTTGTTGGGCTCGCCTCCATCAACCTGAAACATTGTCACTTATTGATATACAACGATTCATTGATGAGTGTTGTAGCAAGCCAAGCCAAGAACTTTTTAAACGACAACGTGAACTGGAAATGCTTCCAGGATTTCTGCGGAGGGCGATACTTCGCTGGAACCTTCGATCGGCGTCTCGTAAAAGATCCTCACGCATTGGCACTTTTAGCCTTTCAACACTTGCAGGCTACTGTGCAAGCAACCACTTTCACCCAACGCTCTGCACGACAAGTGTTTCATACCGTCCAATTGAGGCGGATGGTAGGTGCCTTGTAACACTGATTGCTGACCACCGTGTTATCGACGGTGCTGTGGTCGCAAGAAGCCTCGCTAACCTCGAGAAGTTTCTTCAGCAGGATCTTGTCCACGAACTTCGCTCACAGACGGATTCGCAGGAAGCTGATGTGACTCCTTCAAACGCCGCCTGATTTCAGCCAACCGTTCACCAAGGTCTCGTTCCAAGCCTCGACTCGTTGGCTGATAGTAGTACCTTTCCTCTCCCAGATAGTCCTGTATTGCAATCGCATCAGGAGATTCATGGGCATAGGCGTACCCCTCACCGTGACCGAGCCTTTTTGCCCCTGCATAATGCTTGTCCTGTAAATGTCTCGGCACGGGTACCACGGATTTTTCACAAACATCATGACGAGCATCAGCAATAGCACGTGTGCATGCGTTGCTTTTTGGTGCAAGTGAAAGATATGAAACAGCTTGAGCCAGCGCAAGCTGGCATTCCGGCAGGCCCACAAACTCGGTCGCCTGCATAGCAGCTATTGCAATAAGCAGTGAACGGGGATCAGCATTTCCAATATCTTCACTGGCCAGAATAACCAGTCGTCGAGCCAAAAAACGCACGTCTTCGCCACCCTCTAGCATGCGGGCAAGCCAGTAGATCCCAGCATCTACATCACTACCACGGATGCTCTTAATGAGTGCACTAGCGCAGTCGTAGTGTGTGTCTCCTGAATCGTACACAACGGCTTTTCGCTGCACACTCTCACGGGCGAGTTCTTCCGTAAAGTCTAATGGACGATCGGTTGATGAAAGAACTCCAACCTCAAGCCCACCAAGGGCCCGACGGGCATCACCGTCAGCGGTTTCTACAAGAAAATTAAGTGCCTCAGGATCAAGCTTGATTTCCTGTGACCCAAACCCGTGTACTTTATCGGCAATCGCATGTTGAATAATTTTTTTTATGTCTTCTGGCTGTAATGCTTGAAGTTCAAAAATACGACTGCGACTTACCAATGCCGGAGTCAACGCAAAAAATGGGTTCTGTGTTGTTGCTCCAATTAATGCGATAACACCATTTTCTACATCGGGCAGTAGAACATCTTGTTGTGATTTATTAAAACGATGTATCTCATCAATAAACAAGCAGGTTCGGCAGGCATCGTCTTCCAATCGCCGCCGCGCGCTCTCAATGACATCACGGAGGTCTTTCACCCCCGAAGCGGTTGCAGAAAGTTCAATAAATCGCCGCTTCGTCTCGGTAGCTATAATTTCCCCAAGGGTTGTTTTG
>JAUWWJ010000010.1 GCA_030616935.1 Planctomycetaceae bacterium | reverse complement strand
ATTCGGCTTGGTGTTCTTGATCTGACTGCCGGATCAAGTCGAATTTTGTGGCCTTCTTTCTTCTCCTGTTCACTCATAAAAATTATGTCGTTGCCAGTAATGGCTGGAACTTCGTATTCTAAAATTTGGGATTTGTTACTTCATATGGATATTTGCCATGCCATCCCGGTCCTTAAAACTTTTTATCTGTTTCATCTGCCTCTTCCCTCTTACCGGTTCGAGTCCGGCAGTTCTTGCTCAAAGTAATGAAACTGGCGAAAACATCACCGAAAAAATTGAGGGGAGAGCAACTGATGAAAACGTAACACAATCGCTTTCTGAGTCTATCGACGCACAGTTTGGAACAATTGTAGGCAACATGGCAAAGGTTCTCTTCTGGGAGCCGGTACCAGCCGTTCCCATTCCTTTGATCGTGCTGATTCTCTGTTGTGGATCTCTTTTCTTTACGATCTATCACAAATGGCTCAACATTCGTGGTTTCAAACATGCCATCGACATCACACGTGGACGATACGACAACCCAAATGATCCTGGGGAAATCTCGCACTTTCAGGCTCTTACCTCTGCCCTCAGTGCAACGGTTGGTCTTGGTAATATTGCTGGTGTTGCTGTGGCCATTCACACAGGTGGTCCCGGTGCTGTTATCTGGATGATATTGATTGGCCTTCTCGGCATGACTGCAAAATTTAATGAATGCACCCTCGCAATGGTCTACCGAAAAGTTCGTCCTGATGGCACGGTCGACGGCGGACCGATGCACTATCTTGAGATTGGTCTGCAAGAACGCGGCTTTCCTTTTCCTGTAGCAAAAGCTTTTGGTCTTATCTTTGCCCTTTTCTGTATCGGCGGTTCTTTTGGTGGGGGCAATATGTTTCAGGCAAACCAAGCCACATCGGCTGTCCGCGGAATGCTTGGCGATATAGCAGGAATCAACTGGGTTTTTGGTAGCGTTCTCGCCTTCCTCGTTGGCCTTGTCATTATTGGTGGAATTAAGCGCATTGGGCAGGTTACTGAGAAAATTATTCCTCTTATGTGTGGCATCTATGTATTAGCTGGACTTGTCATTCTCGTTATTCACATAAAGCAAATTCCTGATGCGGCTGTGCTCATTGTGCGATCCTGCGTGTCACCAGAGGCCGCATACGGCGGCTTTATTGGTGTACTTGTGCAGGGTATTCGTCGAGCAGTTTTCTCGAATGAAGCTGGCGTCGGATCTGCTGCTATTGCTCATGCAGCAGCAAAAACAGATGAGCCCGTCCGTGAAGGTCTCGTGGCTATGCTTGGACCGTTCATTGATACGGTTGTTATCTGCACAATGACAGCGCTGGTTGTCATTGTGAGTGGGGCCTATAACACACCGGATGCTGGCCAAGGAGTTGAAATGACTCGCTGGGCATTCTCTGAAACACTCAGTTGGTTTCCAACCATCCTCAATATATCGGTATTTCTCTTTGCATACTCGACAATGATCAGTTGGTCATACTACGGGGAGAAAGCTTGGCAATATATTTTCGGGACAACAAAACAAGCCGTTATTGTTTATCGAATTATTTTTCTCGGATTCATCATACTCGGAGCTGTTGCGTCCTTAGATAATGTTATCGAGTTCTCTGATCTCATGATTCTGTCTATGGCCTTTCCGAATATTATCGGAGGAGTCATTCTTGCTCCCCGTGTTAAGGCTCTCTTAAAAGACTATTGGCGACGATATAAAAACAACGAATTTGTTGTCTACGACTAATCAATTGAAGAAGGTGTGCTATGGCACTTCATGTTTCCACTGTTGTTGTACCAATTGACTTCTCCATCGCATCGGCTGGTGCAATAGAAACTGCTCTTGAGATTGTTGATAGTCCATCGCAACTTCATCTCATTCACGTCATGCTGCCACTTGAGACGATGTCACCTGGTGTTTTGCTCGGCGACATCACTGATGTCTCTCGAACTGAAAAAGTAACAACTGCCCTCAAAAAACTTGCATATGATCAAGGCGCCGACGGTGCTCATCTTGCTGTAACGGTTGGAACACCAGGGCTTGAAATCGCTGACTATGCAAAACGACATGAAGCTGATCTCATCCTTATCCCATCGCACGGATACCACGGCATGAAGCGACTCTTCTTAGGCAGTGTCGCTGAGCGAGTCTTACGTCACGCCCCGTGCAGGGTTCTTGTGCTCAGACGTACTGACGACGAATAACCCAAAGTCACTTACAAAAGCTACTCGAACGTTATCAGTTCCTCGATAGCATCCTCGTCCTCAAACGGATCAAAACAACCGTCCAGTGGTCCGTAATCAGATGCAGAAATAACGCGACTGGTAGATATCTGGAATGTGTCATTCATTATTTTGACCTCTTGCCACATGATGATACCTCACCAGTATTTGATACTGAAGGCCATCATTGAGGGTAATCTCAACGTACTGCTTGGATTTCTTCCAGGAAAATTTTATCTTCAGTAATTCAAATATACGCTGAACCCTTAAGATCCTGCACGGATTATTTACCTCCTGACAGAAAGATCGACATGTCGACTGCAAGTCCCACTAGCCCACCTACGACTGACCCTTGGTTTCAGGATCGATTTGCGGAACGGATTGGTGGAGCCGGTTATGGGAAAGGCACTGAGGTCTACAAATTTGAACTCATCAAGCGAGCCAAACGCCTTGCTTTAGCTGAACATCCCGAACGGAAAATGCTCGACTTTGGTATCGGTGAAAATGATGAAATGGCACCCGAAAGTGTTCGGGATGTCATGAGGCGAGAAATTGATCGACCAGAAAATCGTGGTTACGCTGACAACGGTATTCTGGAGTTCAAAGAAGCAGTCGCCGCTTTCATGGAACGGGAATTTCGTGTTGTTCTTGATCCCGCAAAAGAAATTAATCATTGCATTGGGTCAAAGACTGCTTATGCAATGCTTCCAGCTGCTTTTATAAATCCGGGAGATGTTACTCTCATGACTGTGCCTGGCTACCCAGTTGCTGGCACTGCAACCCAGTGGTTTGGTGGTGACGTTCATAAGCTTCCGCTTGTACCTGAAAATAACTTTTTCCCAGACCTTGATGGTATTCCTGCAGACGTTCTCTCTCGGAGTAAGATTCTTGTACTCTGCTACCCGAACAGCCCGACCGGTCAAACAGCGACTAAAGATTTCTACAAAAAGGTTGTCGACTTTGCAAAAAAGAATCGGATCATTGTTGTTCAAGACGCAGCACACATGATGCTTTCGTACGAAACAGCACCCCTCTCTTTTTTATCAATCGAGGGCGCGAAAGATGTCGGTGTCGAAGTCCACTCAATGTCAAAAGGATTTCACATGATCGGCTGGCGGCTTGGCTGGGTTTGTGGTCATGAAAAGCTCGTGCAAGCTTTCGCCGATGTAAAAGATAATTGTGATTCTGGTCAATTTATCGCAATTCAAAAAGCTTCTGCCGCTGCGCTTGCAGACCCTGCTATCCCCAATCAAGTTCGGGAAAAATATCGTCGTCGACTCGAAAAGCTTGTTGGTGTTCTTCGAGGCGTTGGCTTTGAGTGTGAAATGCCAGGAGGCACATACTTCCTGTACACAAAAAGCCCAAAAGGCGCTGGCAAACAAACTTTTGCGAATGCTTCTGAGGCCGGTCAATTCCTGATTAAAGAACTGTCAATTTCAACAGTTCCATGGGATGACTGTGGGGCGTACACACGATTTTCAGTCACCTATGAAGCTCCCAATGAAGCGGCTGAAGACGAACTTATGGCTGAACTTCATAATCGGTTGTCACAAGCACAATTGACATTCTAAGAACACGTTCAAACCACACCTTATGAAGGACGAGCACATATGACTATTCGCATCGTCCATACTGCAGATAATCACATCGGAATGCCGTTTCGGCAGCATGGAGATGAGGCTCGTAACCAGCTTCTCGAGGAGCGCTTCGAAGCCCTCGAACGTCTTATCGAGACTGCGAACGACAGTCATGCTGATTTCTTCATCATTAGTGGTGACCTCTTTGATTCCACCCGTGTGAAGACGCCGTACATCGAACGTACTGTCGGCATACTAAATAAATTTTCGGGCACTTCAGTTCTTGTTCTTCCTGGTAATCATGATTTCTACGCTGGTGATGACACAGAAGTATGGAAACGTTTTCACAAGGTGTCATCAGAGTTCTCAAATATCGAACTACTTACAACAACCTCCGTTGTTACTTTTGAAATGAGCGGAGAGACTATCCAGTTTTTCCCATGCCCCTGTCCATCGAAAACAGGGAAGGATCCAATGACTTCCTGGATCGCCGATGCCGAGAAAAATCTATCAGCACTTCGCATCGGAATTGCACATGGCAACGTCACTGGCCTCGGGCTAGACGCCAATGATCGTTATTTCACTATGACGATGCCTGACCTCGAGGCGATCGGTCTCACAACGTGGCTACTGGGGCACATCCATGTTCCGTTTCCAACCACATCTTCAGGATCTAATTCACAACTTTTTATGGCTGGAACGCATACGCCGGACTCAGTCCGATGCAAGCACCCTGGCTCAGCATGGCTTCTTGATTTTGAACAAGCTCAATTAAAGAGCTACAAACGATTGAGCCCTGGGAAAATTCGTTTTGTACGCATTGACCGAACCCTGCATACCATAAATGATATTTCTGAACTTCAGAAAACATGTGACTCCCTTGATCCACATACCGTAATACTGGATCTCAAACTATCTGGTCAATTATCGACTGACGAGCAGAATGAATTACATCAGTCCATACAAAAGGTACAAAAACTATTTCGAACATGCACTGTTGATCTGGATATTAAAAATAAAATTGATTCCGATACAATTGCAACGCTTTACCCTCAGGGCACACTTGCTGAGCGTCTCCTCTCAACACTTCTAGCTGACAATCAACACCCAAATGATGTCACGCTTGCTCATGATTTGATTCAGGAGATTTCAAGCTCATGAGACTGACGTCTATTAGGCTCCATCCATTCGGTACATTTCAGGACATGTCATGGGATCTCTCAAGCCCGCTCGTTGTGATAAATGGCCCCAATGAGACTGGGAAGTCAACTCTGAGGCAGGCCATTTTTCATAGTCTCTTCACGCCAACTGATCTGACTCCCGCAAGACTACGTGATTTGATTTCACCATGGTTTCCTCTTCCGGATGGCGACTACGCAGCAATCACAGTCGGAATCGAGAACGACGGAAACCACTACCGGCTTCAGAAAAGGTGGGGTTCACAGGCAGCTTCTAGTCTCACAACTCCCGATGGTTCAAAGATCGGTGAAACAAAAACTATTGCTGCAATCCTTGAAGAATTATGTGGCCATAACGAGGCCACCTTTCGCCATGTCTTCTTCACCGGGCATGATGAATTAGAGAGTACAATTGCCAAACTTGATGCGCACGCATTAGACCTACGCGATATTCGTAGCCTCACTGAAACTGGAAAAGAAAGTGCTGGTGATGTTGATCAAAGAAGGCTCGAACAAGTACTCGAGGATCGCATCAAGAGCTATTTCAGTCGCTGGGATGATTCTCGCCAGCGACCGATGCGACAGAATGGTCAAGAAAAAGTTATTGGCAATGAATGGAAACAGGGTGTCGGGAAAATTCTTGCTGCCTGGTACACCTGGCAACGGCTTCTAGACGATCATAAAAACATTCTCTCGCTTGAGAAAGAGATCGATGATATTACTTCGCAACTTCTTACGATCGAAGACCAAATAAAGACCGATAGGAGCTTTCTCACCAAGTTTGGAATGATGCGGGATCAGTTAGCCGAGCGACGCATTATGGTGGAGCGGATAACACGGCTCAAAGGAGAAGTTGGGGTACTCAAGAAAGCATTTGCTGCCTGGCCAACCGCCAAAGCGGCAGTGGATGCCTGGGAAACACAGCGGAAGACTCTCACTAATCAGACCAATAAACTGCAGGATGAACTTGGTACAGCAAGAGCACGTGAACAAGCCGAGGGTTTTACGGCAAGCTACACTGCTATTCAGGCAGCGAAAAACAGTATGGCAGAGGCTTTGCGCGCGGTCGGCGATATTTCTCTCCTTGAACCCGACACGCTCTCTCTTATTGAGACCCTAGATTCTGAAATTGCCAGTCTTTCCCACAAGCTTGCTGCCCACTCTTTGACATACTCTATCGAGTCTCAAGCAAATAAATCCGCTCTAGTGACAGATGCAAACGAACCACCAAAATCGATTGAGATTGGTGCCGATCCGATAATCGGCACGGCATCCGGCCGCGTTCGTATTGAAACCGCTGACCTCATTATTACAGTTGATAGTGGTGAGGAAAATATTCAGACGGTATTGGAGAACCTCAATATAAAGCGTGAATCACTTCACCAATTGTTGGAAAAATACACGGCTGCCTCTGTTGTCGAGGCCAAAGAACAAGCCGCTCAACATGCCGACCTGACCCATCGCCTGAAAATAAAAGAGGAGACGTATCGTGCACTCCTTCAAGGGAAGACACAGTCAGAATGGGACCAGGAGTTCAACGCTCTTGAAAGCCTCCCACAGACGCGGGAGAGCAGATCGATCGAGCAAGAACTAGAGTCTGTACGCCATCTGATTGCTACGGGTGAAAAAGAAATAGAGATCCATCAACAGACTATTCTGGCGTGGGAGCAAGCCTATACAGATCTTGAAACGCTTGGTGAAAAACTTCTTCTTACCAAGCAAACTCTCCATAGCACTGAATCCAAACTCACATCACTTCCGGAGGTCCCCTTGGGATTTTCATCAATCGATGAGTTTCTGCACTCACTCGATGCTGCACAAGAACGAATGAATGCAGGCAGTGAACCGCGATCTCAACTTGGATCTAAAAGAGGGACCTTGGAAGGCCAATTGGGGGACCGACGCAGTGAAGATCTCACCGAAGAAGCAGAGGATGCGCGATGTCAATTTGATCGCATTCTTGAGGAGGGCAACTGTTACAAACGAATTGAAAAAACACTTACACAAGTTTCTCCAAATGTAAGTAACTCCCTTGATCAATTAAGTCGACGTACCGCCGAAATATTCTCGGGCATTTCATGCAGTGATTCTCGGCTTGAATTTGATGATACACTTCCGTCACATATCACTCGTGGAAATATCACACTGTCACCAGAAAGACTTTCGCAGGGTGCACGTGGAGCTCTCGCAATAGCTATTCGCATAGCACTCGCAGAGTCATACCTGCAATCCTCTGATGCCTTTATCGTGTTAGATGATCCATTTGTACACATGGACACGGATCGCCTCGCACAGGCTATTTCCGTTTTAAAATCTTTTTCTGCAAAACACCCTGTGATTTTTTTCACATGCCATGAGAATCAGGCAAGACTGCTTCGTAGTTAAATACTGCGTGGACAGGCCAATGAAAAAATTCTTAACTCATTCGTTCTCTAAGGCCGGTCGCACGTCGAATCGGTTTTTTGACTGCTGCTTCAAGGACATCTTGCGAACTCACAATTGTCACTTTTTTGATCGCCCTGGTCACAGCCGTATAAAAAAGTTCACGAGTGACGATGCGACTACGATGTTCTGGCAGCACAACAACCGCATGCTGATACTCTGACCCCTGACTTTTATGAATAGTAATCGCATGTACGGTTGATACATCTTCGAGTCTTGAGACCGGAACTCGGACGTGCTGTCCCGGCTGGCCGAAAACTGCCTCCAAGCGATTCTCACCGGTTTCAGAACGCACAATAACTCCAACATCACCATTAAAGAGTGCCAGTGACCGGCAATTTTTTGTAACCATCACTGGCTGGCCTACATACCACGTTGTCGCCGGAGAAATGCCGAGTCTTGATTCAACACTCGCATTCCATTGACTGACTCCCGCAAAGCCCCCACGATGCGCACAAAGAACTTGGAGTTCCTGTTGCACACTAAGAACAGCATCTAGATCAGCTTGTTGTGCCACGCCTTGCAATCGTTTTGCGTGGCTACCAATTTCGGCTACGAGTTCCTCTATTGCTGGCCCATTACTTGGTTCAATCCACTGAATATCAGAATGCCCTGACTGAAGAACTGTGAGCGTTTGAGAAACATCACCCGCACGAATAGACTCTGCTAACGCCAAAACACCCGGTGCATCCTTTGCACGGTGAATGATCTTTAATTCTTCAATTCTTTTATGGAGTGGATGCTGACTGAATTGACTGGATCGAAAAGTGGCAATGTCTCCTAGCACTGTTCCAGCATCGACACTGGCAAGCTGATCAGGATCACCCACGAGAATAATCTCAGCATCTTCAGCAAGTGCAATAAGCAGATGGTACATCAAGGAACTTGAAAGCATCGACGCTTCATCAACGATCACAATGTCGTATGGTAATCGATTACTTGCATCATATCGAAAAGGCTGCGAACGCGATGGATTAAAGTCTAATAACTTATGCACCGTACGAGCCGGTTCTGCTGTCACGGCAGCGACGATACTCGGTGAGGCTCCTACTTCTATACATCTTTGACGTAATACGTCTGTCATACGTGATGCTGCTTTACCAGTTGGTGCAGCAAGGCCTAGTCTTGGCCAAGGGCCCTCCACAGGAAGAACAGAAAACCGCTCAACCAAATCATGAGCTATTTTTGTTGTTTTTCCTGTGCCTGGCCCACCTAGAAGAATACGTACGTGGTGACATGAGTCTCGCATGAATACTTCTGCAATATCTCGCTCCTCCGAGAGTGCTCTGGCGAGATACAACAGATGCCCGTCAATTATGAAAGGACATCGACTGCTCGAAGATCCGACAAGTGATGAAACAGCCCGTAATGAATCAAGCCACGTATGAGGATGCAGTGGCCAGTCCGGCGCACCGGTCACACCGATTTCAATTCCGCCTGCCCACTCCTGAATGTTGTCAAAATCCACACAGGTGTGACCATCACGTACGCTTCGAAGTGCCAGACACAAACCAACCCAGGCAAGAAGATCTGGTTGTTCTTCGCGCTCTCGATAAGCCATTGACACCAGTACCGTAGCGGCTGCGATATCTTCGCGACCAATCACTCCCAACTTCCGATAGTCCTGTAATGAAGCCGGGGGCATCATGCGTTTGCCTCGTTTTTCCCAGAGAGCAAGTCACTTAGTTCTTGCCAAAGGCCATCTGGTGCACGCCATGTAAAAACACCGTATCTTCTTCCTTGTTCATCAATCGGTGCCTGAGCTCCTTTCATCCCACGAGTGAATGCATAAATAATACCAACAATACATTGGTCTGGATCTGCCTGAGGCACCCGCCACCTCAACATGCGAAATAAGGCTGTTCCATAGAGAAGTGCCTGTAATGGATAATGATGACCTACCATCGCATCAAGAAGTCGTTCAGGTGCGTAGGCTTGTAGTGCGTCTGATACTCCTAGCGAATGTAATCGATTACTTTTGTAGTCGCATATTGCGAGCCTGGGATTATCGGGTTGACTGCCAGGCAAACCCAAGACGGCATCCACTGAACCCGTAAGAAGACCGCCGACAGGTATATCAAAAGCTGGACTACAAAGTAGTTTTGCATATCTCGCGAGAGAATCCTCAGGACTTATAAATTGCTGCAGAACTTTCCCGATAGAAGTTACCCTAATATTTTTCAACTGTCCGCCCAGTCCCATTTCAAAACCAAGCTCAGGCATGATTTGAGAAGGTGGAATATCTGTTAGGCGGCAGTCACCAAATGGACCACCAAGCGGCGTTGTTAGAGTTTCGTACACCATCGTATTGAGGCTCTCACGGTAGTGCCGAAGCATTCCATTTGATGTTTTCTCTTTTATGACGCGCTGTATTTCTTCCTGAAGAGGCGCAACGGTTGCATCTACTTCCTCAAAAACTTCATGAACTGTTCTGCCAACTGCCAGACCCGCTGGCAAATCAATCACCTGATGCCCTGCTGTTGTGCCGGATACAGATAGCGATGACTGCCTTACGCCGGTTGACACATGCTCGTCATATCCACCACGTTCCGGTCTATAAAATGTTTCCCGACCACGTGTAGCAACGATACTACTGAAAGACATTCGCCGTGAGGAGCGAATCGCCGAGGGTAACCCAGCATTTTGCATGGAGTCTCTAGATATATCTATTCGTAGATTCCGTTTCAGATGATCCAGATGTTCACCTGAGTAAACCGACGTATCCGGAAATGAAAATGACTGCTCAATGATGCTGGGCACTTTCCCGTCAGCAACGAGAACTCCAAGATAGTGCTCTGCTCGAGTTGCGGCAACATAGAGCAAGCGTTTTGACTCTTGATCCTCTGCTTCCTCATGTCGCCGGCGTGCTGTTGTTGAAGTCTTTTCAACGGCGAAACCAATATCCACTTTCCGTTTCCCGTCTTCAGCATAGAAAACAGTAGGTCGAGATTTGGCATGCATGTTTTTTGCAGCTGGCTTCCAAAGATCAGCCACAATAACACATGGAAACTGCAGCCCCTTTGCGGCATGCATTGTGAGGACTCGTACCGCATCAGCATCGCTCTCTATCCGTCGACTCACAAGGTCGTGTCTTGGATCCTTATTCGATAGATGGATAAATGTTTCAACAGCCTGATGAGGAGTACAGCCACCAGAAGGACCAAGAGCATCCATTGCTTCAAAGATATGAAGGAAGTCTGTGAGATTTCGTTCACCATCAGGCCCCGCAACAAGACGCTGCATCATGGCCACCTCTTGTTCGATTGCCACACCGAAAGCAGCGAGGCCCTGACGCGTCAACACAGCCGAAAGCTTCATCAACTCTTCCTGCACCTTATACATGACAGCATCGGGCAAAAGGCCGCTCTCTGATAGGGCATAGCCAAAAAAACATGTGGCTGCTGCTCGGCGAACGTGACCGTTGCTGGCCGGCTTCTCAATAGCTTCAAAAATAAGACGAAGGTCAAATGCCATGCGACCTGTCATAACACTACTTGTGCCACCACTTACCGCTGGAATACCCACCTGAGCCAGCCGTCGTTCAATCATTCGACTCACACTTCCTGTGCGCGTCAGAATGCAAATATCATTCGGCTCTAACTGGCGGGCACTCGTCTCACCACGCGGAATCAATTGCACCTGTTCTAAGAGATGAATAACTTTTCCGACGGTCGGTCCAACAAGTGATTGCTGGCTATCCGTATTCCCTAGATGGATCATCTCAAGTGGTTGTATCTCACCTACAAGACATGACTCCGAGTGATCATCTGACGCCGTGACATCACTGTAGGAAATTCCATCCCCAAAGCTCACAGGCGAAAATGCCTTGTTTAGATTGTCCAGAAGAGGTTGATCTGAACGCCAGTTCGTCGAAAGCGTCCGGTGGTTCTTCGCTTTTTTCGTAAAATTCACATACGCCTGTACGTCCGCACCACGAAAACTATAGATAGCCTGCTTTGGATCACCGACACTCACTAATGACCGATCATCATTTCCAGGGAAAAGCCTTGTAAAAAACTCCCACTGAAGCCTATCTGTGTCCTGCGCCTCATCAACGATCGCCAATAGGAACCGCTTTTGTAAACGTTTTACCACCGAAGATTGCGGATCTGCTACGAGTTCATACGCACGCCTCAGAAGATCATTTGAATCCGGCGTAGCCGCCATTGCATTATGCACACGATGAACACACTGAGCCAACATTTCCTTCAGCTTACAAAGACGGTCAATAACTGAATCGTCTGCTATTTCCTGCTCATCGAACCAGGCCTCGATAAAAGGGTCTCCTAACAAAATTGTCAGAAGGGATTGCAAGGTTGCCTCGTCCCAGCATTGACCGGACGCAGCTGCAGCAACGATTGCATCGTTTACAACCTCATTCACAACACGGTCAGTCTCTTCGGCATCGACCACCGTTTCGATATCGACACCAGCCGTGCGGAGTACACGACTGCAAACCCCGTGAATTGTTGAAATCGTTGCCGTGTCAAACTCAACAAGAGCTCTTTCGAGACGGAGAGCTCGTTTCGATCGCTCAATTTCATCAGCACCGAATAAAAAACTTGTAACAGCGTCGGCGCCATCAACAGATGAACTTCGTAGATTCGAGGCTGTTGAAAGAAGTCGCTTTCGAATTCGATGGCGTAATTCCATCGCTGCATTTCGCGTGAATGTTGTTATCAGGATATGTCCGATCCGTAGATCATCACGGATGGCTAACTCCCGCGCCACGAGCGCAGCAACGGCATATGTTTTTCCAGTACCAGCACTCGCCTCAACGATCATGCTCGTGCGAATTTGATCACTAGTCAGGTCAAGTTTCATTCTGGGCTGTAGATATTCGTTCTAGGTTTAAAACGTGTGAGTGCAAGATATTGGTTAAAAAATGCTTTTTGTTTTTTAACGTCTGAAAAAACATCATCGAAAACCGGGCTTCGGCCATGGACGACTACTTCAAGGCTGTTTTCGTATGAAGCGTATGTGATAAACGAAGAAAATGACTTTCTTGATTTTTTGGGATCGGTCAGAAAGTCCGCCGCTGTCTTCCCAAAACTACTGTACGCACTCACAGCTGCCTGTTGATACAGGCTGCACAACTTTTCAATGAGATGCTGTGAATCTTGTCTATTTATACGGTCTTCCAAAGTTACTTCACGGACCATAACAGCTTTTCGAGGCTTTCCCTTGTCATCTACTGCACCAGGTGACCACTTCTCATGCTGGCTATAAACATAGGCGCGTTTTGCCGGTAAGCCGGCAACCATAGCGACGAGTAATTGTGCCAGTGCAAGATACTTCGACCTTCGAAATTGTGTTGCATTCTTTGCACTTGGGTGAAGCAGTATGAGTGACATAGGATCATCCTGACAGAACTCCAGTGTGCCTGAGATCTGCACGTCATTCGCTTCGACACGCACTCTTTCAGCCTGTCGTTTGATAAGCGGCAACCCGTCTTCATCTGTCTGTTTTACAACTGCCTGAGCAAAGCCTGTGATTTCCTCAATTGCTGCCTCACCGAACCCCCAGATTGGCACATCGCCATCTGCTCGAACAGCCTGCGTCCACGACTCTTTAAACTCCTCACTCTTTTCACTCGTAATGTACCCCTGAATGTAGTTGTCCCGTAATTCGCGCTGCTCATACGTTGAGAGCATGAGTGGAAGTGTAGCTGGAATCTCAACGTCGTCATTTCTCCATGGATTGATACCTAATGTTTCACGTACAAATGGCCATAGCGGGTCACACATAAAAGCGGAAAGTGATGAGAGTTCGATGAGTGTTCGTGGTGCAGCAGATATGGGTTCAGCCATGATAGGATGAGGTGGTTCTCCCAATGCTGTTGCAACATGTAAAGCTTTTTGATCGTGACTCCATATGATGTCTGGCCGAATCTCATTCACACGAAAATTTCTCTGGCTACACGCATGGCGAGGATGAAACACCTCAACATTGCTGAATTGTTCGCCATTCCAGTCCCAGAGAGGCACACCGTGACGGCCTATAAAATCAATGAATTCGGCCAACGGTGTTACCAAAGGCAAGGTTGCATTTGTTGAAACACTCATTCCAGTACAGGTGATAATCAATTGATCTTGTGCTGATACAACACAATCGAGGAAACCGCGACGAAGATTAACTCGAGGGTCACTATCACCGAGCAACTGCTGCCGCTCAACAAGATTGTCATGATCACTGGCAGCCGTTTCAGCTACATCTTCATCAAAACCAGCAACACAAATCACACGAAATGGAACAGCACGGAGCGGAATCATAGAAGTTGCTGTAATCGCTCCTGTACGCAGTGGCTGATGACCAACTGCAGCTGTTAATGTTGTTATCAGAATTGTTTTAATATCGTGGTAAGGAACTTTGGTTTCTGTTGCAACTCGTCGTAACTGATCGAGTTCATAGATCACTGT
>JAUWWJ010000152.1 GCA_030616935.1 Planctomycetaceae bacterium | reverse complement strand
GCCTGTACCACCGCCACCTTGCTGGCCACCGCCACCTTGCTGACCACCGCCCATGCCACCGCCGCCCATGCCACCGCCGCCCATGCCACCACCGCCCATGCCACCACCCATGCCGCCACCCATGCCGCCACCACCCATGCCGCCACCACCCATGCCGCCACCCATACCCTGCCCCTGAACGATCGCTGACGATGAAAGAGCGAGTACGCAGATCAGTACACGAGCCAGGCAAGGGCCAATCATTGAAAGAGAAGCCTGTGACATGAAGCGGATTAAATTTTTCATGAAAGAATCCCTCTAAGGGAAAGAAGGGGTACGTTTTTGCATGTATTGCTGGAAAGAAGCACGTTCTCTCTCACACCGAAGAGTAGTCGGCATCAAAGCTCAGAGCAATGCGAGCTTTTGACTAGAAAATAGTACTTTTCTGCAACAGATCGGCTTCGCACACACAAATAGAAGTGGCAATGAACCCAGAACGATCTCCCCTATTCTTGATCCATCCAAACAAATCACTCCGCACACTCAGGAGGATTGGAATGCTCGTCGCTTTTTGGAATTACGATTATCCTGGCGACCACCAGAAAGAGAAGTCTGTACACGGACTGATCCGGCTCCAAGCAAGTCTTCGATTTCATCAAGCAATTCTCCCGACCACTTGACTTTCTGTCCATCTACGTCGATTAATACTCGACTTCCGTCGAGCATTTGAATGATCATTCGAACTGGCGTCTCACCTACATGCCGGGCAAGAATTTCTTTAAGACGATCAAGAACGAAATTATCGTGTTTTCCCTCAGATATTTTGAGATGCATACATTTGACCGGGCGACTCCAGATACTCGAAATTGGAATGACATCGTTGATAATTAGATTTGTTTCCTCACTACCTGCCCGTCGATCGACTGTTCCCGAAACAACAACAACTGCATCTTGTGAAAGAAAATCGCCAAGCCGCGCATACTCTTCAGGCCAACAGATACTTCTGACAAGCCCCTGCATATCTTCGAGATCGAACATGCCGTAACGGGTAAACGTTGACCCTGGTCTTGGCTGCTTCGTGTTCGATAACTTTAGTGAGCCACTAAGACCACCCATCACTACCTCGGCACGTTGCTGAGCATTTCCTACATCTAATGAACCATGCGTGCAGACCGTCTGTAATATTGACTTGTATTCAGCCAATGGATGGCTGTGCACATAGTAGCCCAACACTTCCTTCTCAAAGGATCGCATCTCAAGATCTGTGAGCGGGGGGACATCCGGAAGAACAGCGGCAGGTTCCTCCTCTGGCTCAGAGTCTTCAAACGCTGCAAACAAGTTCTTTTGGCCACTGCGGCGGTCAGCTAGCCTGGCAGCACCAGCAGCGACAGCGCGTTCAATACCAGCAAATAATGCCCCTCGATGTTCTTGCTCACCAAGCAAGCTGTCCAGTGCTCCCGCCTTCGTCAAATTCTCGAGGGCCGTCTTGTTCACCACAGAACCATCGACTCTTCCACAAAGGTCAAAAAGATCACGGTACTTACCGTGAGCGACTCGTTCCTGAACAATCGCCTCTGCCGCCTGCTTTCCGCACCCTTTGATGGCACAAAGCCCAAAGAGAATAGCACCGTTTTGGACTGCAAACTCAGCTTCAGAGGCATTCACTTCTGGTGCCTCAACGGTGATCTCCATGCGTCGACAATCCTCAAGGTGCTCAACGACCGAATCCTTCTTTTTAAAATTTCGACCTGGAATATCGCCTGTAAGCAAGGCAGCCATAAACTCGGTTGGATAGTGCGTTTTGAGGTACGCCGTTTGCCAAGCGAGCAATGCATACGCCGTGGAATGGCTTTTATTGAATCCATATCCGGCGAATTTTTCAATAAGGCCGAAAAGAGTAGACGCTTCGGATTTTGAAAGACCTTTCTCCTCGGCCCCCCCGATGAACTGCTCACGAAATGCAGCAATAGTTTCATGCTTCTTCTTACTGATCGCCTTGATACATGTGTAGGCGCTTGACAGCTCAATGCCACCAAGGCGTTCAAGAATTCGCATCACTTGCTCTTGGTAGACCATGACCCCGTGGGTTTCTTCAAGAACATCCTTCATGACCGGATGTGGGTACTCTGCCTGCTGTCGCCCGTGCTTGACTGCGACGTAATCATCCACCATCCCGCCTTCGAGAGGACCCGGCCGATAGAGCGCATTCACTGCAACAATATCCAGAAAGTGGTCTGGTTTCATTCGCTGAAGGAGATCTCGAATACCACCACTCTCCAACTGAAAGATACCCTTGGTCTCACCGCGACAAAGAAGAGCAAAGGTATCGGCATCATCCAAAGGAAATGCTAATGGATCCAGCTTTTCTCCACGCGTTCGCTCAATAATCTCAAGAGTCTTAGTCACAATCGTGAGGTAGCGAAGGCCGAGAAAGTCCATCTTCATCAAACCGGCCCGCTCAACATCCCCCATTGACCACTGCGTAATGACTTCTTCTTTTCCAGTAACTCTTTGAAGTGGAACGTATTCCGACAATGGCTGATCCGCAATGACAACTGCCGCAGCATGCGTACCAACATTTCGGGCAAGCCCCTCAATCCGACTAGCAAGATTCACTAGTTCCTGAACTTGGGCATCGGCTTCACATGCATCAGCCAATTGCGAGCCGGGAACGGTGGCTTCCGCAAGTGAAATACCAAGCTGATCTGGCACAAGTGAAATAATCTTGTCTACCTGAGGTATAGAAATACCTAACGCCCGGCCAACGTCTCGAATAGCTGCTCGAGCAGCAAGAGTGCCAAACGTTCCTATCTGAGCAACGTTTGCTTCGCCATACTTCTGCTTCACATAATCAATGACTTCACTGCGTCTCTCCTTGCAGAAGTCGATATCAATATCAGGAGCTTCAAGACGACTCACGTCGAGAAAACGCTCAAAGAGCAGGTCATACTCCAACGGACATACATGAGAAAGGTAAAGCGAGTAAGCAACAAGTGAACCGACGCCACTTCCCCTTGCTGAAGCGGGTATACCTCTTTCTCGAGCATGACGAACAAAGTCCCAACAAATCAGAAAATAGCTTGCGAATCCAAGCGTATTGATAACGTCAAGCTCTCGATTCAAGCGGGCCAAGACGTCGGAATGAAGATCGCCATCCGGTGCATCGGCCCATCGCTTTTCTATCTTTTGGTACCGCGACCGCAAACCCTCTACACAGAGGCGCTTCAGTTCATCAGCTGCCGTTCTTCCTGATGGAAGATCGAAGCCAGGAAAATGACGCTTTCCTAGCTCAAGCTCTATAGAAACGGAATCAGCAATTTCCTGACTCCTCCCAACGGCACCGTTTACCCATTGCCTGTCCTGATCTGAGAACGCTTCGTACATTTCGGCAGGACTTTTCAGATAAAACTCTGTTGTATCCATTCTCATACGCGAAGCATCATTTCGAAATCGACCTGTGTTAACACAAAGTAGAATATCTTGAGCTTCAGCATCTTCACGATTCACGTAGTGGCAGTCGCAGGTAGCAACGGGTGGGATACCCATTTCATTCGAAAGATCGATTGCGGCTGCAGTGACCTGCCGCTGCAAGTCCAAACCATTATCTTGGACCTCAATAAAATAACGGTCACCAAAAATCTTCTGAAACCAACTTGCTACCTGACGCCCCTGATTAAGTGACTCGTTTTGCTCACGAGAAGATCCAATAAGGGCGCGACTAAACTCACTCGAAAGACAGCCGGAAAGACAGACCAAACCCTCTGAATGAGCTGCGAGAATCTCACGATCAATTCGGGGCTTAAAATAAAACCCTTCAAGAGACGCCTTGGTTGCAAGTTTTAAAAGATTTGCAAAACCAGTTCGATTCTGGGCAAGGAGCGTTAAGTGATAACTCGCCTCTTTCTGACTACCTGCATCTTTTTGAAAACGGCTTCCAGGGGCTATGTATGCCTCGTACCCAATGATTGGGTTCAAGCCTACGTTTTTGGCTTTGCTATAAAACTCAAGGGCTCCATGCAAGTTTCCATGGTCGGTAAGTGCCAACGAATTCATTCCCAGTTCATTCGCACGATGAACAAGCCGGTCGATAGAACTCGCACCATCAAGCAAACTGTAATGGCTATGGCAATGGAGATGGGTGAATGATTTAGATGTATCTGCTTCCATCAGCGTGCTCTTCCATGGGCGTCGCAAAGGGGGGGTATCTGCGTTACATATTCCTGAAACATCACTCAGTCCGACGAAGGTTCACCGATCTGCCTCAACATCTCTGCAAGACTTGCCTGCAAGTCAAGCAGACCCTGCCAGGGTGCAAAATCTATTTCAACCTTTTCATGCCCCGGACGCATTAGAGCCCCTTCCATCGTCTCCCGTAATATGGCTTGGACATAATCAAGTAATTCACACAACTCAGCGGACTGAGCAGGACTTAATTGTTCGGGCATCGGTGGCGGGCCACCAGGCAGGAGTGGCAGTTTAACATCACCAAGGTCCTCAATAATATCCGATTGATGCTTTGAGGCACGCTCAAGCCGCTCCTGCATCGCGCGGGCACGGTCTTGTTCATCCGCTGGCATTTTCGATGCGATATCAGCAATTCGACGATCTATGTCACTGTGTGACCCCATCAACAAGACCGATCGCCCGAGGGCTATCATGTCACCATCTCGCACGATACGAACATGAATCTCTTCGCCATTGACCTTCGTTCCGTTCGTGCTGTCCAGATCTGTCAAAACTATCTTTGAGTGATCGGCCTGAAGTTTCAAATGATAGCGACTGATTCGCTCGTCATTCAGCTGGATCGTATTGCCCTCCTCCCGGCCTATTGTTACTGGCGTAGTAACTTCATCATAAACCTTCCCTCGATCAGCACCGTGGAGCACTCGAAGAGTAACGTTGGACATGGCAAAAAAGTGCGATTGAAAAGTGAGTACTCGACCCAGCAGAGCCGATGAGAATTGATGAATACCTATCGTGTCCTACAAATCGAGTTCGGTCAACTTAACCCCCAAAACGATGCCAAACGGAGTCAGTCTTGAAACTCTGGGCGAGCCCATCGCAGATCGAGGCAACGGTTGGTACACTATCTTTCGCGCGTCCGTAGCTCAATTGGATAGAGCATCGGTCTTCGGAACCGAGGGTTGGGGGTTCGAATCCCTCCGGGCGTACTGATTTGTTTGTAGTGTTCGTGTTTACGGGGTTTTCTGCAGATCCCGTTGGTTGTGACGGCCCCTGACGTCTCCCGACCGACGCTGAGTGTGCCGCATTCTGTGCCGCCTTGTTCTTGACTCTCACTGGTTGGGAAATCGTATACGT
>JAUWWJ010000029.1 GCA_030616935.1 Planctomycetaceae bacterium | reverse complement strand
GGCTGGCGGCTGGATATCTCGCCCGCCGCAGAGGCACCATCCTGCCAAGTATTGTCCTGCACTCGCTATTTAACGCGCTCGGTGTCATGCAGCTTGTGGCGTCAGAATTAGGCTGACCAGATGCATTCATCTACAAAATAAAAAATCAATCTGGTGAAAAAATAGGTATATCGACGACAATTTATTCTGATGTAACAACGCGTGATCAGTTGCAATAAACGGCCCAATGGAACTCATGAAACGTCGAACCCTCGGAACCAGAGTCGCTGACTGGATGACATACGTGATTGTGCGTGTAGGGATTTGTGTCGTTCAGTCATTGCCTCGCAGATTTCTTGAGCGGCAGGCACGGAAGTGGTCCTATTTTCTTGCGTACCGTGTCAATATTCGGCGGGACGTTGTGCAGGACAACATTGAACGATCCTTTCCTGATTGGACCGAGGAGGAGTGTCAGGAGGCAGGACGTGCAATGTGGGAACATCTCTTGCTTATGGTGATTGAGATTGCCCACGCCCCCCGAGTGATTCGAAAAACAACGTGGCGACGACACCTTCGAATAGAGGGTCTTGAACAGCTGATACGGACGCTTTGGCTTGATCGCCCGAAGGTAGTTCTCTCAGGGCATTATGGCAATTTTGAACTCGCTGCATTTCTTTTCGGTGTGTTTGGGTTTCAGCTCTTTTCTGTTGCGAGAGAACTTGATAATCCATTTCTGGATCAGTTTGTGACCGAGTTCCGGGAGTCCCGGGGGCAGAAAATACTTCCCAAAAAAGGAAGTGCGCCTGATGTTGCGGCGGTTCTCGAAGAAAATGGAGCGATTGGTCTGCTCGGTGATCAGGCCGCGGGTAGAAAAGGGTGTCGAGTCAATTTTTTCGGTCGCCCAGCCAGTGTTCATAAAGCTATCGGAGTGTTTTCCCTATCGTCAGAGGCACCGGTTATTGTGTGCACTGCTACTCGTCGCGACGGCCTCTTCAGCTTTGATCTTCGTGTTGAGGGTGTGATAGACCCCCGGGACGATAAGCCAGAGGTTCAGGGCCTTGCAGAGCTCTCACAGTGGTATACCGATTTGCTTGAAGGAGCCGTTCGTCGTCGTCCTGATCAATATTGGTGGGTTCACCGGCGATGGAGGTGTTTCCCGCAACCACCCAAAAAGGTGAGAAACGAAGAGGAGCGAGCGGTTGCCTGATAAATCCTGCTCAGAAAATTCTAAGTTGGTGGTTGATTTCAGGACCACCTCTGCGATGCTTCGCAGACCATGTTTTTTCCTGTGGCTTGAGAAAACATCAGGGTGCCTGAGCGTGGTACAGAAATAGAAGCATATTTGGCCCAGATTTTTTGGATAGGCTCACGAGAATGGCAGACTGGATTGATATCGCTGGTGAAAGTGAATGCCCTCCCGGCACAAGTATTGAGCGGGTTGCGGCAAATGCGATGGTTGCTCTCGCCAACGTTGATGGGCAACTGCATGCCATTGATGGGCTCTGTCCACATCAGGGTGGACCACTTGGCACAGGTGCTCTTTGTGGAAAAGTATTGACGTGTCCCTGGCACGGATGGCAGTTTGATGTCACAACAGGCCAGCATCAATACTCTGCTAACGTCCGGCAACAATCATATGACGTGAAGGTGGAGAATGGGCGGGTGTTTGTCAGGAAAGGCAACACGGACGTGGCGGTACAAAGGGGGGAACTGGCGTGATCGAATACCGCTGCTTCCGCAATGATGACCCACCTCGCCTTGCAGAGGTTTGGCGATCTGCAGATCTTGGGCCACTTGCCATGCAGCCGATGACAACAGCAGAACTTGAGGCCGGAGTATTCTCGAAACCTTATTTCGATCGACGTGGGCTGATCATTGCTGTCGAGGAAGGCCGAATCGTTGGTTTTGCGCATGCGGGTTTTGGGCCGTCGGCCGATCAAAAAGGTATTGATACGAGTGTTGGATCAACACTGCTTGTGATCGTACCACCACATCGAGCGGAAAATGAAATTGGGGACCAATTACTCGCTCGCTGTGAACACTATCTTCAAGAATCTGGGTTTACTCGTTTTCTTGGCGGTGGTAATGATGTATTTCGTGGGTTTTATCTCGGGCTCTACGGTGGCTCTGACCTCCCTGGAATCCTCGATTCCTCTCCGGCGATGCAACAAGTATTTCTCCGTGCGGGCTATCAGAAGCGAGAGAAGATTTCGGTTCTTCGACGACCGCTTGAGGGTTTTCGTGTGCCAGTGAATAGGCTTCATATTGCAATCCGGCGGCGAACGGTCATGCACGTTATCGATGAGCCCGAACGTCGGACCTGGTGGGAAGCTGCAACGACAACTGGAGTAGCGCTGCGTCGTTATGAGCTTCGAAACAAAACAGATGATGTCCTGGGAAGTGCGGTCTTCTGGGATATGCAACCACTTGCTCAGGGTTGGGGAGTTGTTGCGGCAGGACTCTTGCATGTCGATATCGAAGGCCCACGACGGCGGCAGGGGCTTGCGCAATATCTGATTGCAGAAGCGATGCATGATCTGTCACAGGAAGGCGTTGCTCTGATTGAGGCACACACAACAGACGCAAATGTGCCGGCTGCGAATCTTTTCGAAAAGCTCGATTTTTCTCAATCAGGGCAGGGGGTACTGTTTGAGAAACCTGCGACGTGAAGCCATCGTTCTCTTTAGCCAGATCACGACCGCCGTCAGAGGCTTTCGAGGTGGTGTCGAACGGCCTGTGTTGTCACTGAGGGCGGTCCCTCGAGGTCCCTGAGGCGTGCCGAGAGTGGCACAGTCACTGGATCTCGTCGCAGGTCGTGGAGGTAGTCCTCAATGACCTGACGTCTTTGCGGTGTGGTACGAAGAAGCCAGTGCGCCCAGCACCAGGCCTCAGCGTAATGGTCTTGTGACATCGCTGCTGCATCCTCGAGTTCTTCAAGTCGTGCAATACGAGGCTGCCATGTGCCTTCAAGAAGCCGACCGGTCAAATGGTCTGCGTGTCCCCGATGAAACCCATCTGCCGGCTGCGGGACTTCGAAGAATTCAGCCAGTCCTTCGTCGAGCCAAAGAGGAATTCCAGGAACAACAGCGTGCAGATATCCATGTGTTGTTTCGTGCCGAAGATCTTCGGCAATCCGTTCCTGCCACGGAGCAAAGATGGCCAATGTCGTGTCGGTCTCAATGAAACATGCCCTGCGGCCCGGAAACCGTGGGAAGTGTCGTTGAACAAAAGCCTGATAGTCGGCCGGATTCTCAAATAAATAAAGATGGATCGGTTCATCAGAAACGGGTAGGTCTAGTTCCTGGCTGATGGTGGCCCGCATGTTATCAAGTTCACGAATCAGCCGATGTTGACCAGCAAGTGGAAAGTCAGAATGGATTCGTAGCTGACCAACCCGACGTTCGGTGTCATTCGGTAGGTCATCAGCCATTGAAAGTGTCGATAGGCCAGCGGCATGGCTGAATCGTTCAGTGGTGTCAAAAATTTCACTGATTCCGGTGTCGTTCGACCAGCCTGTCGCAAGCATTGTGTGAGCGCAACCAGACAGCGATAGAATGCTGATTACTATGGTGGTCAAAACGGCACTACAAACAATCTGGAAAAAGCGATTCATCGAGAGTCCCGGCAAAAGAAGGCAACCGAACTGACGAGACCTTACCGTTTTCAGGATGAAGCCAATAGAGCGGTTTTGGCCATGAAAAGCACGCCGCGAATTGCTTCGCAGTCGGTTGGCCTGCCGAGGACGGCGGTGGCACCAGCCTCTATTGCAGCGTGAGCGGTATCGCTCCGGGGAAATGAACACAGTAATGCGAGGATGCGCTTTGGATTTTGGGTGGTCAGGAGCCGAATCCACTCGAGCTGCGACTCTGGTGAGTCCTGCAGATCCCAGATAATGACTTCGGCTGTGTCTCGAATTGCTGGTTTTCCAGTGACGCAATGTACGAGAATACCACCTGCCACCGTAATGAGCTCACCGACGGCCTCTGCCATCATGTGTGATGAGGCTGCAACTGTTACTGTTGCCCGGGTCGTCTGATCAGACGTCTCATGAAATGGCTGTGTTTCCTTTGCCTCTGCGAGCCAACGTTCATCTCGACGCAATGTTGGTGGATACGTGAGGCTGCTGGGAGCCCCAGAGTCAATTTTCTGAAGCCAGACCTTCATGCGGGAGGGGAGGTCGTGCCCAGGTACCTCAAGAATACCGTCAACTAAGGGGCCGCTACGCCTTCGGCCATCAGACAAACAGGATCCAACAGAAATGATTCTCGTAAGTGGCCAGTGTTGAGTCAGGCGAAACACATTATGGAAATGAATCTGTCCAGGGTGAGTTTCTGCAAGACAGATGATGGTCGGTTCAGGGGCGTTGCTCGTGGTAGCGTTAAGGGCATCATCAATTGTTTGGTAGTGCTGTATGTCAATATCGCCACTCATTGACTCTACTGCATGACAGAATTCAGCCGTCTGGTGGATATCTCCAATCCAGAGTAGTTTGCGATTCGGTGGAGTCATGTGCACTTCAAATTCTGTAACGGAGAGCACTACGAAGGTTCTTTGAATAATCCAGAGTTTTACAGTGTCTGTAGATCAGCCACTATCAGGATTAAGACAATATCTCAAGGTCATTTCTTGGATTCCCTCAGCGCATTGTGGCTGGTTGGCGAAGTATGGAGAACGTGTTTTCTTCGGGTTTTGTGGGTCACTGTGGTTTCTCGGAAACTCACCTTGACGGTCTCGCGAAGTTACCGACAATTCCACCCCGTTGCATTGCTCCAAACGAGTAGTGGAGCGAAATCAATCAAATGGCTCTTTCGAGTGTTTGTCGCAAGGATGCGAGGAACGGAGCCGGATAAACGGTTTGGCAGGAGGCCAAAGATAGATGACTCAGTCCCGTGATACTGCATCTGGATCTCAATCAAATGAAGATGGGCAGAAGCTATCTGAACTCTTCCCGGATGCTTCTTTTTTTTCCTGTTCTGATATTGAATGTTGTGGATTTACGGATCAGGCAACAGAGTGTCGACCAGGTGACGTATTTATCGCCAGGTGTGATGATAACGATGACGGCCATGAACACATTGCAACAGCCGTCGCACAAGGAGCTGTTGGAGTTGTTGCTGAACGTATGGTGCCAACGCATGGTGTTCCACTGTGTGTGGTCCCTGACACGTTCTGGGCATGGTCGCGTCTGTCACATGCCATGGAAGGTCTGCGGGGCAAAAGCCTTCGCGTGATTGCAGTGACAGGTACAAGTGGGAAGACATCAACTGTCTGGCTCACGGCATCGATCCTTTCAGAAGCCGGGCTCCGCGTTGGAGTCGTTTCAGACCTTGGGTGTATTGATGCTCTGTCATCAGTGCCTGAGGGTGGCCCGGTTACTGATCCGCGAGAGTTAGCGTTTTGGCTACGACGTCTTGAAGAGAGTGGCTGCTCCCACGCTGTGGTTGAAGTGTCCAGTCAGCTCCTTGCCAAGCACGCGTTAGCCGGCGTTGTCTGTGATACGATTGTCGTAACAAACCTGGGTAGTGCACATCTCGACCTCCACGGTACCGCATCGGCATACCATGCAGTGAAAGAGCGGATTCTTCGGGCATCATCAGCCGATGGCGCACTTGTTGCCAATAGTGACGACCCGCGATCTCAACGGCTCATCGAGCGATATCAAGCTGAGGTCACCGGCAGTGTGTTTACGGCGGGTTTGCAAAGTACTGCAACGGCATCAGCGACTGCTGTCGAGCGAACCCTTGCTGGCCAGACATTACTGCTTCGTTGCGACGGAGTTGTAATGCCTGTAAGTCTGGATGTGCCAGTCACATCTTCTGCACGAAATTCAGTGCTCGCAGCAGCTATCGCAATCCGGTATCGGGTACCCGCAGAAAAAATTGCCAGAGGTCTTGAGTCGGTTCGGAGTGTCGCCGGGCGAATCACCCGTTGTGATCGAGGTCAAGACTTCACCGTGTTTGTTGACCGTCCCTCAAGTGGGCATGCCCTTGCAAGCACACTCTCGAGTTTACGGCGGCTTGGCAACGGCCGGCTTCTTGTGCTTGCTGAAGAGAGTCTGGCCGAGCAACTCGGTGGCGAGGAACGGTTTGCATCGCGGGCCTCTCGATGGTGCGATCAGACATTAGTCGTCCCCCGGGGTATTGCGTCAGAGAAGGCTACCGATCGTGATCTGAGGGCGTATGCCCGTCTTGACCGTGAGCTTTCCCAGCTTCACGCGGAAGACTGTGTTTTGGTCCTTGGTTCAGTACCACAGATTGATTCAGGGCCATTTGATCCCGAGGACGATTTTATGCCACTGGAAGCCGTTGTCAACGGCTGGCTTGAATTGGCACATGAGCCAGTGGCTGGGTGGGGAACTGATCGACGGGCTGCCTGACCATGTTTTATGTCGCTCGTTATGCTCTGCGCTGCCATGAGTAGACGACAATCACCTCGGCGCGGCACAATGTGTCCGTAGTGCTTGCTTGGATATATGTGAGCGGAGATTCTTACCCCAACAAGAGACCCATGACAGATCAGCCACCACCATCGCCTGCGGGCAGCCCCTTTGATGATCTCGCCGTAACCGTGCAATTAGCTGAGCCACTTGCCAAACATACCTGGCTTGGCGTTGGGGGTGTGGCGCAATACTTTTGTGAGCCAGTGAGTGTTGATTCACTTTCAGCAGTTGTTTCGAGATGCAATGAAACGGGGGTAAAACTTCGTGTTATTGGAGGTGGTTCAAACGTTCTTGTTCCGAGTGGCGGTATCGAAGCAATGGTCGTTCGGCTTTCAGCACCACCATTCTGTGGTGTCGATGTCGATGGTCAGAGTGTACGAGTGGGTGCGGGTGCAAAGCTTGTCCATCTGGTCTCGGCTGTTGTTCAAGAAGGATTCTCTGGTCTGGAAGATCTTGTTGGGATACCTGGAACCGTTGGTGGTGGTCTTGTTGGGAATGCAGCTGCACATGGGTGTAATCTAGGTCAACGAGTACACAGCGTTACAGTGATGCTCCCTGACGGTACAACGGAAGATCGGCTTCGTGATGACATAGCCTTTGCATCGAGTTGGAGTAGCCTCGATGGAGTGATAGTTTTGTCTGCGAGATTTGATCTCGATGAAGATGACCCGGAACGTCTGACAAAACGAATGCAGAAACAATGGATCGTGGAGCGATCGGAGCAGCCCAGTGGCACCCGCTCGGTGGCTATGATGTTTAAAGATCCTGTCGGTACGACGGCGGAGTCACTCATTGCACAGGCAGGGTGTCGGGATTTATGCATAGGTGGTGCATCAATTTATCCAAGCTGTGCGAACTACGTGGTAACTGCAGTCGGATGCCCAAGTAGCGATGTGCAGCAACTCGTTGAAAAAGTACGTGGAATTGTTCGTGAAAAACTTGGTGTTGAGTTGGCGCCAAGAATCCGTGTTTGGTGAGGCGAGCTGTGAGCGAGCACGATACTGAGAGCCAGTCCAAACATTCTGGCAGTATTTTTGGCCTCATCTGGAGATGGCGGGCACTTATTGGTGCGGGTGTGATCGTGATTACCGCCATTTTTGCTGGTCGTATGGCGTGGGAACAGCAACGCGAACGGGTCGTTCGAAATGCGGATTCACTCCTAACAGCTGACCGCATTGAAGTTATCGGCGTACCGCCTTGGATAACGACGGATTTAAAATGGCAGGCTCTCCGGAATGCAAGTCTGGATATGCCATTACCACTGGATGCACCAGATTTGGAAAGACAACTCGCCCGGGCATTTGATATGCATCCTTGGGTGAGCCGGGTGGAACGTGTCGAAACGAGCCATCCGGCAGCCGCGGTCGTTTGTGTGGTCTGCCGTGAACCCGTTGCCATGGTTCGTGTGGAAGGCGGGCTGCTGGCAGTTGATCAAGAGACAATTCTGTTGCCAAGTGATGATTTTACTGCTGAGTCAGCAGCGAAATATCCGGTTGTTGATGGCGTGTCGACAAGCCCCCGTGGTCCTGTTGGTTCCCCGTGGGGGGATCCAACAGTTGGTGAGGCAGTGAACCTGATTACAACACTGGCTCCCGAAGCGGTTACGTTTGGGCTTATTGAATGCCGTCGTGTTCCCAAAGAGGGAACGGCAGGTAATTGGTGGGAGTTGGTGGGAAGTGACAAGCTTGTGGTCTTGTTTGGGTCGGCGCCCGGTAAGGCTGTTTCGGGTGAACCATCAGCAGCTCAGAAGATTGTTCGGCTTGGAAAATTAGTGGCTCGTCATGCACGTGGAGAAAGTGTTGACGACACAGATCTGACGAAGACTCGCTAATACAGGCTCACGCAGGGAGCTTTCAAATTAGAAAAAGTAGTTTTTCGACTCATGTTGTGATACAAATCAGATGTCTGTGAAACTGTTCATGTCTCGTGATTGGAGTTCATTGCCATGCGTCTTTTTGGAATGTTGGTGGTCGTGGTCTTGGTAGCACAGAGTGGGCCAGAAGCTGTTGCCGCACCAGCGAAAGTGGTTGATATGAGTGTTGCCGCAAAGCAACCCAACTTCAAAGTGGTGGAGAATAAGATTACGGGAAATGACCTACTCTCTGTCGCGGCGAGTGCCTACGTCACACAACGAGGACGAGTCGCCATGATGAGCCTTCAAAACTCGATGAAGATGTTTAAGGCAATGAACGGAAAGCCGCCAACGTTTAAAGAGTTCCAAGAGATGATGAAGCAGCACAATGTTGAGTTGAGTGTGCTGCCACCGAAGAGACTCTATGGATATGATCCAAAAACAGGCGGCATTGTAATTCTGGAAGATACGGGTGGCTAACGCGAACCAGTCTGGTATTCCTTCGAAGAAACCAGCAACGTTGTTTCAAAAGCATCGATACTCTGTCGAGTTGCTTATTTCGCAACGAGCCGCTGCAACTTTTTAAAAGATGGGTTTTCTGCCGTCGCGCACAGTTCGAAGAGGATAGCCTCTGTTGTTGATAGTACGGCACCAGATCCTTCGAGTCGACGAAGAGCGACTGTGTGGTCATGTTCGCGACGGCTGCCAACTGCGTCGACTGCAATACAGACACGAAAGCCAAGCTTCAGTACGTCGAGTACGGTCTGTGCAACACAGATATGGGTCTCGATCCCACACACGATGAGTGTTTCAACATCTTGGGGGATCTGTTCTAAAAAATCGGGTGTCCCGCAGCAGCTGAAACTAAGTTTCTCAATAGGCTTTTGCTGAGTGAGTTTCGTCGCAATCGGTGCAACCGTCGCTCCAAGGCCTTTGGAGTACTGCTCTGTAACAAGGACGGGAGTATCGAAAAGATTTGCAGATTCGACCAGTCGGCAGCACTCTGTAGTGATGTGCTGTCCTGTCGGAATTGTGGGGATGAGTTTTTCCTGTACGTCAATTACGCAGAGGGCTGAATGGTGTGGAGTCAGTCACATGGCAAAACGTTTCCTTAGCGAAAATTCAGGGTGATTGTATGATGAGCGCAGGTATTGGTTCGTAGTTCGTTCCCATACCCTTGATTGTCATCCGGCGGCTGGACTCACCAGTCACTTCGAGTGTAATACTCAGGCGGTGGGCAGGTAGAGCCGAAGCTATTTTTTGTGGCCACTCAACGAATGCCCAGCAACGGTAGCCCGGGGGCGGATCGAGGGCAGTGTCCCAGCCGGTCTCAATGAGCTCATCAGGATCAGCCATTCGATACATGTCTGCATGGACAAGACGAAGGGTGCTTTCGGGTGATTCATGGATCGTGATAAGATTGAAGGTGGGGCTTGTTAGATTTGATGGATCGATTGCTACAGCCGCGGCGATTGCCTTTACAAAGGTTGTTTTACCGGCCCCTTATTCACCTTGAAGGGTCACTATAGCTGTATGGGGTAGATGTTCTGCCATGAGTGAAGCCACATGGTGGAGGTCATCAAGGTTTAGTATTTCATACGTTTCTGTCTTGCTGGAGTCGACAGAATTATTGGAAGACATGCTCAAACCCTTTCGGTTCAAGACGCTTTGTTTGTCCGTTTGGTGCCGTGCCACAGAAATCAAGGTTCTCGGTCACTCTACCAATAACACGAGGCTGCATAGTGGTCTCTGGAACAAGGGAACCTGGGTCGGCCTGCACAAGTGCCTGGGCCGCCTCCGGAGGCATCGCAAGAAGAAGCTCGAAGTCTTCACCATCTTGCATGGCGTGCTCCAGCGGAGTCATCTGGTGCGCATGACTGGCTTCTGAAAGGGTGATCGCATCAGGGTGTATGGGCACCCGGTCAAGTTCAATGGTGCCGCCGACATGGCTTGCTGTGAGCATTCGGCCGCAGTCGATAGCGAGACCGTCACTGATGTCGAGTGCGGCGTGGATAGGGTACCGCGATGCAATTG
>JAUWWJ010000299.1 GCA_030616935.1 Planctomycetaceae bacterium | reverse complement strand
GCGAGAACATTCATCCCCAATGCCTGGCCAACAGCAGCAACCGCCTTACCAATTGCACCGTACCCGATGAGTCCGAGCGTCCGACCGTCAAGCTCAACCAACTCACCTCGCCAGAAGCAAAAGTCTGGACAAGAAGACCAGGCACCAGCTCGAACTTCAGTGGCGTGAAGGGCTGTCTGATTGGTTAACTCAAGCAATAAAGCGAATACCGCCTGTGCAACGTTGGGCGTGCTGTACCCTGGAACATTACAGACGGTGACCCCACGAGCCTGAGCAGCCTCAAGGTCAACCACATTCACTCCCGTAGCGAGTACACAAATCAGCTTAAGATGTGGAAGTTCGGCAAGAATCTTCGCTGATATCGGTGTCTTGTTGGTAAGTACAACCTCTGCATTCAATGCCCGTTGTTGAATTTCCTGAACTGCTGAACGCTCAAATACGTCGAGGCTGCCAAACTTTGCAACCGGGTCCCAGGAACAGTCACCAGGGTTCGTTGTGTACCCGTCTAAAACAACAAGATTCATCGTCTTATCTTTCCTGATGGAAGAAGAGAATAGTAACCACATACTATGGCGAGGCTGGTGGCTTCCGATACTGATTTTCGCTAATCGCATCACCAATGTGATCAAGTGGCAGAACAACATCTGCAAGCCCAGCATCGATCACTGCTTTGGGCATGCCGTAGACAGTGCAACCTTGACGATCCTGTGCAATCACGACGCCGCCGGCAGCTTTCAAACTGCGGCACCCCTCAAGTCCGTCTGAACCCATACCAGTGAGAACTGCTGCTACCACCTTGCCGCCATAAATAGGCACAAGGGACTCAAGCAGGCAGTCGAGGGAAGGCCGACAACCCTGCCTGGGTGGATCCTCCGTAAGCCGACATACCAATTCTGAGCCTCTCATCATTGCTGTAAGATGAAATTTACCAGGTGCTAAGTAGGCTGTACCGGGCTCGATAGACATTCCTGTAGATGCCAACTTCACCGGAAACGCAACAATCTCATTAAGACGCTTTGCCAGAGATGCAGTGAATGCAGATGGCATATGTTGCACGATGAAGACAGGCACATCAGGCTTCTCTGGTAGCGATCGTAAAACGGTTCGTAATGCCTGCGGGCCACCCGTTGACGCTCCAATGACAATCACGTCTTCTAATTTCGTTACCGCAAGCGACCGTTTTCTTGGATTTCTGTTTTGAGGAGAACTACGGCGAAGCTCATCTTCAGATCGAGTAAGTAGAATCGCTTCGATTCGCTCGGCAAGGGCATTTTGAAGATCATGCCTCTCTGCTTTTGCGTCAATCCCTGACGGCTTTAAAATACAGTCCATAGCGCCATTGAGTAAAGCATCAACTGTAGCCGGAGCCCCTTCGGCAGTCACACTACTAACCATCAAAACAATCATCTCTATAGATCGCTGTTTTATTTCACGCAACACACCAAGACCATCAAGTTTCGGCATTTGTACATCGAGCGTGAGGAGATCGGGTTGCAGTCGTTCAATTTTCTCAAGCGCCTCAATCCCATCACAGGCACAATCAATCACCTCGACTCCGTCAACTTCAGCGAGCGCACGCATAAGCATTTGTCGATAGAGAGATGAGTCATCGACTACAAGTACACGTAAAGGACTTTTGAATTTAACCAATCCACTCACTCCACCAGCGACCTGCTCACTTCCGCCACGTCACAATAATCCACCCCAGAAGACTGCTCAAACCGAGTGCTGTCGGTCCGTTCACAACGACTATAACGGACAGAGGCCTCCGAGAGCCGCCTTTTCCTTTCCCGAATTTGCTCGCAACCCGTTTCCCGACTATATCCTGTTTATTGGGATCGCGCACACGAGAGAGCCAAAACGGGCTCCCATACGCCAGAGATTCACATGAGCATCACACCTCCAACACAACCGCAGACCCCACATTCAACCATTCACGGCAGTCAACTAAATTCCACCTCCCCTCAGTTTGTTGGATTTCGACTTGCAAATCAGAATTATATTTTTCGAATTGAATCGATACAAGAAATCGTGATGCCCTCGCGGGTCGCGAAGATACCTGAAGTACCCACATACGTAGACGGCGTGAGTAATCTCCGTGGAATGATTATCCCAATAGTCGACTTACGATCACTCTTCAATCTCAAACGCAGACCTCATGACGACGACACACGAACCATTGTTGTCAATGTTGGCAGTCGTACCATCGGCTGTACCGTCGACTCTGTTCTCCGTGTCATGCGAGTCCCCGCAGAGACTATTCAGCCCGCTCCGGACTCCGTGAATGGGACTGGGCGACGATTCATTGAAGGATTCACTCGAGTGGAAGATGATCTTTTCGTTCTACTCGATGCCAGCCAACTTCTCGAACCTGCTAACCTCGAACAGGTCCATCAAGCGAGTATCCAGTTTGAAAAAAACACCTGATCGCTACCGCCCAGAAGAATCCATGACAAGCAAGTCAATCTAAAACATGTACCTGAAAATGAGCAGTAGGTTGCTGGATATGCACTGCACTCGACCAACGCATATCATGGAGACTCAAATAGTTTCATGACGATCGTCTTAGATAACTGGGTGTGTTCGAGGTGCTTGGTTCCTACACCAGAAAGCGTGGCGGCAGCCACCTCAGAAACACCACACTACGGGCCGAAGGCCCCATAACGGAGTCAGGTGGACGCCAGTGGATTTGACAAAACTGACACCAGAAGAATTTGAGCGTTTCCGTACGTTTACCTATGGCGAAACAGGAATACGACTGGCCGAAGGGAAGATCACTCTTCTTTCAAATAGAATTCGACGTCGGCTTCGTCAACTCGACATAGGATCATTTGAGGATTACTACAATCTCCTCACTCAGAAAAAACTACCGGGAGAACTCGAGCACTTTATTGACGCTGTCACCACGAATGAGACGCATTTCTTCCGAACCGGAGGACACTTCGAATGGTTTACCGAATCCTTCCTTCCCACAATCCGCACCAAAGCCGCAGAAAAGAAACGCTCCAAGTCGCTACGAATCTGGTCTGCAGCGTGCAGTTCCGGAGAAGAACTGTATACGCTCGCCATCTGTCTCGATGAAACTCGCCATCATTTTGCAGGGTGGGACATATCGCTCGTCGGCAGTGACATCAGTGAAACCATGATCACGGCGGCACGAAAGGGCGTTTTCCCAAACCGTTCACTTGATCAGACAACAGACAAGCGACGAGCACGATATTTTTCACAACTACCAGATGAATCAGGCTGGTCAATTCGACCTAGGCTGATCAGCATGTGTAATTTTCAACGCCATAATTTACTTACTCCAATGTCTGGTGAAAAATTCGACTGCATCTTCATCCGAAACGTTTTCATCTATTTCGACCGCGAGTCAAAACAGATTGCTGTGAAAAACTTGATTCGTTCATTAGCACCGGGAGGTGCTCTTGTGGTTGGACCAGCAGATGGCATTTACGACCTTCTTGGTGAACTCAATAAAAAATCTCCTTTTCTGTACGAGAACCCTCAGT
>JAUWWJ010000404.1 GCA_030616935.1 Planctomycetaceae bacterium | reverse complement strand
GTGTGGGGAAAGCACACTCTTTTTGAAGAGTCACTGCGGTCACCGTTGATTATTTCAAAGCCTGGAATGGCAATGCCTGGCGAAGCGACTGATGCAGTGGTGGAAACGCTTGATGTCTTTCCGACGTTATGTGAACTTACAGAAGTTTCCGTGCCGGGTTTTGTTCAGGGAAGATCGTTAGTGCCGTTCTTTGAGTCACCAGATGAGATCGGGCATGCAGCGATCGCATACTCAGGCAAGCGGCAGACTATTCGAACCAAACGATATCGACTTATTGATCATATGAATGGATATGTTGAACTGTATGATCACGCTGGTCAGGCAGAAACAGAAAATGTCGCCGAAGCAAATCCAGATGTTGTGCAAAAGTTGAAAAGACAGCTTCGGTATAGGCTCGGCGGTACTTGAATATAAACAAAAGTCCTTTTTGTGGTCGGGCTATTATTTCGAGGGAAATCGGAATTATCCTCGTTGCGATTTCGAACGGAACCGACGGGCCTCACCACCGGATGATGTGTCCATGAATTTGGCTTCATGCTTGGTGATGCGGCCATGCGTTCGACGACGCCATAACTTAAACGAGCTTGGTTTGAGCTCGTGACGCATCAATTTGATGACTTCACCCGGTAAAATACCAAACTGTTCCTTGATAGCATCAAAGCTGGTCCTGTCTTCCCACGCCATCATAATGATGCGATCAATTTCAGGTCTGCTGAGCGTTGAGTATTTCTTTTGCATGAGGCAATGGTAATGCGTTTTTCAGAACATAAGATTCTAGGCGCGTTATCGGATTGAAAAGATTATTTTGCTAGCGTGCAGTTTGTGCTCGGAATATGAGACAGCATCAATCAAAAGAATCTGATGTAGTGCGGAATAGGTGGCATTCATGCGCAGAATGAAGGCTGTCGCTTCACTCCCTGCTACATTCTGATGCGTTGTACGAACCAGAGTATCGCGGGAAGTACAGCCATTCCCAAGGCGACTGCTGCAGATATAAATATTCCCGCAACCAGGTGCGTGAAAAGCAGTGTGATCATATTCACTTGTATCACCTTTTAGTGGGCAGTGCTATCTATCTCAAGTAATCTTTTTTGGCAGTCACGAAGTCTTTCCCAGTCACCAGATTTTTCAAAAACATCCATCATTAATTGGAGGCAGCTTTTACAGCAAACCTCTTTTGATGAGAGTGACGTGAAGAGGGAATAAGCGCCTTCAATATCTCCACTCATAGTAAGTGCAGCCGCGAGTGATCGCCGATAGGTACAGTTATCAGGTGCCAAGGAGGCGGCTCGACGCATCATGCCGATGACGGGCTTGGGTGCGTACCCGAGCTTGCGCATGTAATGAGCAGCAGCAAAGATTGCCTCGTCGCAGTCCGGATCATTGTCGATTACGCGGTAGCAGATAAAGAGGGCTTTTCTTGTTTCACCAACACGGCCCAATAATCCTGCTATTCGAGGAAAGAGTTCAGGAGGAACAGTGTCAACATCTTCGACAAGGATATTCAAGGAGACTCTCGCGTCCTCGTGCTGGTCCTTTTTTATGTAAAGGTCGGCGAGAGCCAGGAATGATTCTGATGTGAGTGGCGACAGCAAAAGTGCGGATTCAAACTCGGCAAGCGCGGCTTCGTGGTCTCCGTTAACATAGAGGGTCAAGCCATGAAGTTGGGTGAGCCGCCCGTTTGTCTCATTGCCGGGTTCAGCGAGTGCTTGTTCAGTGCGGGCAACCGCTTCCGAGTAGGCTCCTTGTCGGAGCAGGGTGCGAATCCCCTCAACCCAGGTTAAATCCGATCCCGTGGACATAAGATCCTCCTTGTCGATATTGAGACTCAATCTCAATAAGTCAGAATTCTAGCGTCTGTCGCTGAAATTGAAAACGGTACTTGTCAGGATTTTGTCAAAAAACGATCACCGGGATGGCAGGTAGCTAATTTTTCCGGTTTTTCTTTGGAAATTGAGCAAAAATGAGCATCCTTCTGGAAAGAAAGCCGTGCGAATCAGGCGATTTGTTTCAGAAAGTGAAGGTGCAGATCGATGCTGCCACCCATCTTTTTTGCGAAGCGAACTCGGCGTCGGCTGAAAATAGACTCAATCGTAGATTCTAGAATTGAGTTTTTGAGCCGAGCGAAAAATTACAGAGTAGCGATATTAATCATGTCCGTGACCAGCCACACAAAAAATGTCTCAATAAAATCTTTCGAGTACGGCTTTTTGCCAGTCGAGATGCGAATGCCGCTCAAATTTGGTGGTGAATCGGTTTCCCATGTCAACTGCCTCCGAGTTGTCGCGGAGGTAGTGAACTCAGAAGGGCAGCGTGCAAAAGGTTGGGGAGAGACTCCACTTTCGGTCACCTGGGCGTGGCCAAGTGCAACACTTTCGTATGACGAGCGATACGACACGATGGTTGCATTTTGCGAGTGTGCTGCCGAGTCATTTGTAGAAGTGAATGAGACTGGTCATCCAATGGAAATTGGTCACGTGTTTTTGGCAGAACGCCTGCCATCGGTTCTCGAAGCATTCAATCAGAGTCATTCGACAGAACCAATGCCATACCTGGCTGCACTCATTGTTCTGAGTGCCTTCGACATTGCTGTCCATGATGCGTATGGAAATCTTCATCAGATTGACATCTACGACACGTACAACAGTGGGTACATGAATCACGATCTCAGTCTCTATTTCCGTTCAAGTCCGGAAGCCG
>JAUWWJ010000153.1 GCA_030616935.1 Planctomycetaceae bacterium | reverse complement strand
TGGGAAGACAGCAGTTGCTGTCGCGATCTTACAACAGTGTGTTTTGCATAGGATTGATTGCCGAGCGTACAAGCCTGTGGCAAGTGGTGTTCAGTCTGGTCCATCAGATATTGATCGCCTGTGGAGTGCCTCTGGAAATGCCGGGACCCGCGATGATGTCTGCCCGCAATCGTTTCAACTTCCTGTTGCACCGGAACAGGCTGCTGCTGCTGAGGGAAGCCAGATTGATGACGCCCTTCTCCGTCAGGGTCTGTATCCTCATATGCGTGCAGACGTGGTGGTGATCGAGGGAGCGGGTGGGTTATTTTCACCGCTTAGCCACCAAACACTGAATGCAGATCTGGCTCGAGATTTTCAAATACCTGTGGTTATCGTAGACAGCAGTCGTCTCGGGGCTATCGGTCGAACATTGACCGCAGTGACGGCCGCTGAGTCAGTGGGCCTGACTGTTTCGGCAGTTGTGCTTTCTCAGTTGGAAGCTGGCCACCATGGTGAGAACCAAAAGCCAGAGAGCCCTGAGGTCATCGCGCTTCAGTCGCAAGTAGAATTGCAAAGAAGACTTCCTCATATTGTTGTTTGTGGTCTCGGCTACGAGGCCTCAACAATTGAACCCTTCGTGGATTGGCAAGCAATTGCGGCACAGTTATACATGCCATCAAAGCTGCAGCCGTAGAAGGCACGTTAGAAGCTCGCACTGATATTTTTTGCCTGATCAAATGATTTGGTGGCTTCAGCAAGACCAGTAACCGACAGCTTAATAACGACTTGCCAGCACCCACTTGCATCAGGCGTGACAATCCAGTGAGGCATGACGACTGTCGACTGATGAATGAGTTCAAAGCCACCCTCTGATTGACTGACCGACTCGATTGGAAATGTCCACATTCCGGCATGTCCACCATTACTTGCCACACTGCAGTCGAGGGTGGCCTGAATGTTAAGCCAGTCATCCTCGAGGCTGAGATGAGATGTTTCCTTGAGATCAAGATGAGTTCCAAGATGTCCAAGATCCAAGCCATCTTTATTTCGAAAACAGCGACCAGTGGTGCGTGAAGGAAGACCGGCAAAGTTGAACTCAATAGCTAAATGCTGGCAGAAGTTGTCAGGCAAGTCTTTCAGCCGATATCCAATTTCAACAGTGTCAGACCCGGCTGAGAGTGTGATGGCTTTTGAAAGGGTTAATGGAATCCCCCACACATTGCCCTTTCGTGACAAGAGTACCTGCATTCGATCTGGATTGCGGCGGATACTTGCCTCGTATGATCCTGTGGAAAAATCACCACGTTCCATTGCTTTTCCGGAGACGATGTCTGCTGCTGATACGTCAATATCAAAGAAATGGTCAATACAACTTTTCCGTCGGTTCTCGTCATACTGAATCTTTTCGGCAAGCCCTTCATGCTTAAACGCAGCGAGTTGGGAAGGATCAACAATACTTCGCGCTTCACCGGGGCCTACAAGAACTTGATCATGATAGGCCTCCTGACGACGGTCGAGCGTTGCAAGAAGATTGTGACGCTGTTTCCGGAGATCAAACTCATACAGCATTCCACCGACAGAGGGATCCAGCCAGAGATCAATATGTTCATTGGAAAGTCGAACTTCCGTTTTGCTGTCGAAGTCATAGTCTGAACCTACAGCTTCCACCCATGTAGCTGGCCGACCTTCAGCGCGATCCAGTGCATTCTCCGCTGTGATTAATTCCCTATAAACTGCATTTCGCAGATGTGGCAGGTAGATGCCACCAAAAGCACCGTGCCAATACGCACAATTACACTGACCTCGATAGAGCGATGTAACGGCTTGTTGGTACGCAGTCTTGTCATTGATTGACTCATCAGAGAGTCGGGCAAGCCGATTACTCACCACCATCATCCGGGCATACATCTCATTGGCTTCAGGGTATCGATAGCGAAAGTTTTTCCAGGATCCACCACGAACAAATGGAACAAGAAGTGACTGGGTTGGATCGCTTTTTGTATTTTGACGTGCTTTGACACACGCGACTTGTTGCTCAGGTTGAAGAGCCCATTCAGTCATCTCACGATAACTGCATTCTGGTAGCCAGATTGTTCCACCTGGTGGATCACTTCGAATCACATCAGACGGGAGTGCCATCGTGATCCAGTCTTGATTCGCTTCAAGGAGACCAAAGAACCGTTGTAACCAACCATCCTGAAAACAGGTTTTGTGCGTACCCGGCCAGACTCCAAATTTCTCTCCGTCATCACTGAAGACAGCCAAAGCGCCCTGTCTGCGTGAGGCGAGGAAACGAAGGTGTTCAATGGTTTCATCTGGCGATGCGAACGGAATAACATACCGCAGATGTTCACTGCCCGGAAATACACCAATGGTGCGACCATCGGACTCAGTGATCCAATAACGGTCGAGCGCTTCATTGGGAAGTCCAGCAGCCTTGAAGTGGAAGTCATCGAGGATAGTCCACTCGACACCAGCCGTAGCGAGATCGGCTGTCATGCCCGAATCCCAGACTCTTTCGGCAACCCACATGCCTGTGACTGTGGTCTGGAGACGTTGCTCAAGCCAGTGGTTGTACCGACGAATCTGGCCGATTCGATCGCGCGCGGGCAACATGGCGAGTATCGGTTCAGAAAATCCACCACCAACAATTTCAACTTGCCTTGCTGCGGCTAAGGAAGCCAAGCGGTCGAGATATTCAGGATGGTTAATCTCGAGCCATTCAGCAAGTGGTCCACTTGTGTGTAATGCAATCCGAATAGCCGGATGACACTGCAGTAAATCAAGAAAAGGGAGATAGCTTTTTTGATAGGCATCTTCCACAACATCATGAAAGTTCCCAACAGGCTGATGGTCATGGAGAACAAAAACAAAGCGAACAGCGGGGTGCATACGTAAAGCATTCCAGAGTCGATGTGAACTTTACGATTTTCATGTTTTCTGGAATCCGCGCCAAACGCTATTCACAGATTCTATGAAGCACGTAGCCGTATTACCGTAAAGGTCATACCGGCTCTAGGGACTAGGGAAGTTGGCCGGTGTCAGGATCCTTGTCTGGATTGCTCTGGCTCTTTCCAAAAACCAGTTTCACGAAGCAAACCTGCCGCTTCATCTGGGGAAATTGTTGAGATGTGATATCCGGTGCCGAGTTCAAATCCGGCAATGGGCGCAATCCGTGGGAGAACCTCAAGGTGCCAATGCCAATGAGCAGCAGCTTTTTCGAGTAAAAGAGATGGGACAAACGGAAATTGATGAAGCCACCAATTGTAGCTCGCGTTGGGTATCAACTTGTTGATAGCTGCCACAAATTGTTGGGTAAAGTGTGCGACCTCTTGCATCTGATTATGGGGCTCAGTATGGAAAAAACAGGAAGGTTCGTTACGGATGAGCCACACCTCAAAAGGCTGGCGGGGTGCTGATGGAACGATCGCCACGAAACTCTTATACGTGTGAACAATACGGTTCTCACTCTCTGCATCAGACAAAATGTTTTCGAATAGGTTTGGTTGACGAATGACCTGCTGACACTTTGTTGAGATTGTTGGTGGCGTGCGGTCAATCGCAATCAGTTGGCTATGGACATGTGCCAGGGAAGCTCCTGCCTGAATGCCACCGTTTTTGAAAAGGGTTGCCCATACGATTTCAGGATTGGCAGCGAGTTGTTTCATTCGCTGCTGGCAGAGTTTCCAGACGCCAACCCAATCATCAAAAGGGACTTCAAGAACCGACTCAATGTGGTGGGGTGACTCGATGACCACTTCATGCACACCAGAGGCATGCACGAATTTTGTCTTTGATGTATCGGCATTATCACTGCCCTGCGCAGACGGCTTCATCTCAACAACAGGATAGGCATTGGGAATAATCCTCGATTTCCAATTCTGAGAGTCGATTGTTGGCCACTGTTGAACTGGATCAGGAGTGAGACACGAATTCTCTATACAGAACGGACAGTCTGCTTGCAGGCAATTCAAAAGGGTATTCGGTCGGTCAGCACGTCGTGGTGCGAGAAAAATATTCCGGTCTGCAAGAGGGTCATAGTGAACTGTGGGCTCTCTCGAATGATCGAATGAGAAGGACATGCGTGAACTACTCGAATGAATTGGAAAGGGGAAAACGACCCTCTTATTGAACGCTACAATCGTCGCCCGTACACTCAGAGCCTATAACAAGTTGGGTTACAAAGTGTGATTCATCAGAGTGCATTTCGGCAAAACCGTATACACAGATTTCTAGACATTCGGAGAGAACACCATGCTTACAGTTGGCGACGAGTTTCCCCAGTTTTCTGTCCAAGCCTGTACCGGTACGGAAAAGGAAGACATCAAGTTGCTCACATCGGCTGACTATTCAGGGAAGTGGACGGTGTTCTTTTTTTACCCAAAAGATTTTACGTTTGTTTGTCCTACGGAATTAGCTGAGTTCAACAAACAACTCAAATCATTTTCAGATCGTGATACGAGTGTTGTGGGTGGCAGCACCGATAACGAATGGTGTCATATGATGTGGCGACGATCCCATGCAGATCTAAAAGATCTTGCATACCCACTGATAGCAGCCCAAAAGCTGGGCGCTGAACTCGGTATACTCGAGCAAACAGAAGGATACTGTCAGCGGGCAACATTTATTGTTGATCCCAACGGCGTGATCCAATGGGTTGATGTGAATCAAGGGCGCGTTGGCCGAAATGTCGCTGAAGTCATACGCGTACTTGATGCCCTTCAAAGTGATGAACTGTGCCCGTGCAACTGGAAGAAGGGCGATCCATACGTAAAGGTCGGCTGATTTTTCATGGACGGGATTAGGTCGTTGTGCTAGCGAGACTTTCTATGCGTAGTCGACTCCGTTCTCATTCTTGGAAAAATAAGTTTGGTCATGCACTGCGAGGCCTTCAACGTGCTTTTCGCACACAACATAGTTTTGCAATCCACACATTCATTGCATGTGTCGCTGTTGGTTCTGCCACTGTGTTCAGTGTGACAATAATTGAATGGGGACTCATTGTCGCTGCCATTGGGATGGTGCTGGTTGCAGAAACATTCAATACAGCGATTGAGTCACTGGCACGTGCCGTTGATACACAGTTTCATCCACGATTACGTGATGCACTGGACATTGCCAGTGCGGCCGTTCTCCTGGCGTCAGGAACTGCTGTTGTGATCGGGCTATGTATCTTTGTGCCGGCACTCTACAGATTGTTTTGTAGCGTCTTGTAGAACACTTTACTTTCGAATGTCGTAGCAGAACATATTGTCTCCGTCGCGGACGTAGAGCATGCCATCGACAATAACAGGGTG
>JAUWWJ010000499.1 GCA_030616935.1 Planctomycetaceae bacterium | reverse complement strand
GGAAGGTTTGCCTTCCGATGCACGTCGTGAACTCTATCGTGGAGGAGGAAATGTTTTCTATTCCTCCATGCGCCAACGAATAGATGACTACTTTAATGCTTCTCCTGCCGAGCGGCAGCGGGTGCTCGATCAGCATATTCGTCAATCGGATCTGATGAGTAATGCATTCTCGGAGGCTCGTGCTGCCCGTGCGGCCACGGAAAGCTCAGAAAACGGTTCGGCGAGAGAAGGTCAGTCGAAAAATGGTCAGAGCAATAGTCAGAGCAATAGTCAGAACAATGGGCGGTCGTCATGGGCGAGTCGGCCACAAGGTGACCGTAATGAATGGTTCAAAGATCGAATTCTTGATAGAACCACGCCGGAGCAACGGGCTAAATACGTGGAGTACCGTCGTGCAGCGTCTGAACGTCGGGAGGAATTGGGTCTTCCGGCAGGCTGGCCATAAATCATCAGCATTGATTCACTTGTGATGAGTAACACAGCATTAAGAAAATGGTTGACACCCTAGGCCTTTTAGCAGAAGCGACCCAATTAGCGTGCGAATTGGGTTACGACGTTCGAGAAGAGCCACTTGGTGATGCCACAAGTGGTGAGGTTCGTGTTGGTACTGACCGACGCATTCTCTTAAACGTTTCAGACCTTCCTGCCGACCAGTTACAGCAGCTTACAAGGATCTTGGCAGCTGACGATCGCTGGAAAACTGTACCGGTCAGTCACCTCCTGAAGCGAACGCTCAGTACCGACTGACTTTCTGCGAAGAAGCTACTCCACGTTTTTTTTATCAGCTGTGCAGTAAAGCTGGTTGTGCGTAATAAATTGCTCGACATCTCGGGGAATTCGAAAGCGTGTGCTGTGTCCATTTGCTATTGATTCACGTATCTGTTTTGCCCGGATGCCAATACCAGGAACTTGGATTCGATTTGTTTTTATTTGGTTCGACTGCTCATCACTAAGTAGTGCTTTGAGCCGAGGCTCTTGAAGCGTCTTTTCGATATCATCAACGCCGTCACGTTCAATTGCAAGAATCGTGACGGCGCTGAGAATTTCCTGTGGTTTTTTCCATGACGGGAGGTCTGCAAGAGCATCGGGTCCGAGTATGAGTGAAAAGTGATCTTTTGGGTGTTGAGTGACAAGGTCATTCACTGTGTCGACGGTATAACTAATTCCACCACGTTCGCATTCATTGAGAGAAACATCAAGCTTGTCATGGCTTGCTAAAGCGAGTCTCAACATTTCAACTCTATCTGCACAGTCCGCCAGAAGACTGTTTTGTTTATGCGGAGGGGTTGCCGCGGGCATAAAGAGCACGCGGTCAAGGTGAGCCTGCTCAAGGCAGCACTCGGCTACGATCAGGTGTCCAAGATGGACCGGATTAAAGCTACCACCGAAGATTGCCAGTTCTTTTGCCATGACTGCCGCTTTTTGAACGTATTTCGTTACTATCTGTAGGTAGGAAGCCCACTGACCACTGTTCTTAGTTGTACTGTAAGTATGCCGTCTGATTCGTCACCTCAGCGCGAACTTTTTACGAATCGCCCAGTTTGGGAAGAGGACGACGTACGGAATGGCGTAATTGCAACTGTCGTGTTGCCAGAGGGCGTTGAAAAGCCGCTTGATTATCTTGTGCCAAACGAGCTGGTTGCAGAGGTAGAGCCAGGCCGTCGCGTTCACGTGCCACTTGGTAAAGGCAATCGGCGAAGATTGGCGTATTGCGTTGCTGTGCGACATGGAGAGTTGCCACAGCATC
>JAUWWJ010000176.1 GCA_030616935.1 Planctomycetaceae bacterium | reverse complement strand
GACGGAACACGGAATTGAAATACACGACATGTATGGTTCGGTAAAGCCGAACATGAAAACCTTAATGCTCCCGAATGGAAATGTTCACTTTACAAAAGAAGGCTCTGAAAAGCTTGGCAACGATGTCGCCGACGTCATCATGCAAGCGCTCAAAAAGAAAGCCAAGGGCAATTAAATCATGCAATCAAAGACAATCACCCTGGTGATCTCACTCTGCTTCATTACTCCATTCGGTCGAAGCACTTACGCCAAAGAAAACTCATTAGATTCTCCTGAAATTCAACGTGTTCTCTTTCTTGTTTCAGACGATTTGAAGGCAAGTGCTCTTGGATGTTACGGAAATACTCAATGTAAAACTCCAAATATTGACCGCCTTGCCGAGCAAGGTATGGTTTTTGAAAATGCCTACTGCCAGGGACTGTGGTGCGCTCCGTCACGAACATCATTTATGCACAGCCGCTACAAAGGCGAAGGGACAACAAATCTTGGGCAATGTTTTCGCGAGGCTGGGTGGCATTCCGCCCGGGTCGGCAAGATCTACCACATGCGGGTACCAGGCGACATCATCGCCGGTACCGACGGCAATGACGTACCGTCTTCGTGGGACGAACGTTTCAATTCGGCTGGTCTCGAGGCGCATACTCCAGGCCACTACGCGTGCCTGAATCTCAATATTTTTACAGATGCCCTCGAAAACAGGCAGTCAACCCGCATGCCGCATCGCATGTTTGTGACCGTACGCTACGACGGAGACGGATCAGACCAGCCTGATTCAAAGTCTGCAACGAAGGCGATTGAACTACTCAAAGCACATCGTGATCAAAACATGTTCCTTGCTGTTGGATTTGTTCGGCCGCATTATCCGAATGTTGCACCACAAGATTTTTTTGATCACTATCCATGGGACACAATGCCTCTTCCGAAGGCTGTAGAGAATGATCTCAGCGATATACCCAAAGCGGGCCTCGCCAAGACTCGAAATGACAACAATCCAATTGGAGAGCACCCAGACAATCAACGGCGGATGTGGGCCGGCTATTACGCAACGGTTGAATTTATGGACAGACAGGTCGGCCGTATTCTTGATGAACTCGATCAAGCTGGTCTCCGAGACTCTACGGCAATCGTCTTTTGCAGTGACCATGGCTACCATCTTGGCGAACATGGATTTTGGCAGAAATCCAATTTCCACGAAGAAGTCACACGCGTTCCTCTCATAATTGCATCGCCGGGCATGCCATCAGGAAGAACTCAGTCGCTTGTTGAGTTAGTTGATATTTTCCCAACACTGACAGACCTCACTAACATTAAGACCCCCGCTAGCGTTCAAGGAAAAAGCCTTATCCCTCTTCTTAAAAACCCAGCAACCTCAGTTCGTAAAAGTGCATTGTCGATCTACAACAAGGGGCCGGCCACCAACTCAGGACATGCCATCCGAACACCAGAATGGTCGTTCATGCGATACAAGGATGGCACAGAAGAGCTTTACGACATGAGCAACGACCCACTTCAGTTTACAAACCTCGCTGATAAGTCAGAATTTCAGGCAATAAAGAAATCGCTCACAACACAACTCCAGCAACGACTTCGCGATGCTCAGATCAACAAGTGACCACACAATCTCTTTGAGTTGGTGGTCCGCAGTCTTTTTCTGCCACCTTCTCGTGCCGTTGCTTGCCTGACCTACGAGTTTTGGGATTTCTTCACACGTAGTTGGCCAAGAGATGAGCGACGAGGGCCAACAGCGGAAAGCTGCGCACGACTGCCTCTTTCAAGATTTCTCAAAAGACTGACATGCGATTTATCGAGAAACAGCAGCTAGGGTCTACTGCCACATCTATCCACATTGAAGCAGCCAGCACCGCCATGGGCCTCTACGCAGCCAATGACTTCTGTCACCGCCCTTACTCAACAACCTGCTCAAGCTCCTGCCAACGCAAGTAGGCAGCCGCCACATTCGTTTCTAGCTCGCGTAGACGCTTTTGCGCAGTCGCAATCTCTTCTGCCGAATGACGGTAAAACGATGCGTCGGCCATTCGTTCATGAAGCGTACCGATCTCAGTCTCCAAGCTTTCAATCTGCGCTGGCAATTGTTCAAGTTCCCGGCTGTCTTTATACGACAACTTCTGCACTTTCTTTTTCGGTACATCTTGAACAGTGGTCAATTTTTTACGGGAAGAAGCTGATTTCTTCTGCGGTAAGGCGGCGGCTTCACGTTGCCTAAGCCAATCTGAATACCCACCAACATATTCCCGCACTCTACCTGACTCAAAGGCAATGACACTCGTTACAACGTTATCCAGAAATTCTCTATCGTGACTCACCACTAACACGGTCCCCTGAAAGTCAACCAATCTCTGCTCAAGAAGTTCGAGTGTCTCGAGATCTAAATCATTTGTCGGCTCATCGAGGACCAGCACGTTCGCTGGACGGGAAAAAAGTTTGGCGAGCAGAAGTCGATTCCGTTCACCGCCAGAGAGAAACTTAACTGGCATTCTCGTACGCTCTGCAGTGAACAGAAAGTCCTGAAGATAACTGATCACGTGCCTTTGATTTCCGTCTATGGTGACGAAATCATTGCCACCGTTGATTTGCTCAACCACAGTCCGCTCAAAGTCAAGTTGGTCTCGTAATTGATCAAAGTATCGAATATTCAGTTGTGTTCCCAGCCGTACAGATCCAGCACTGGGCTCTAATTCTTCGAGGAGAAGTCGCAAAAGAGTTGTCTTTCCACAGCCATTTGGACCGACAAACCCAACCTTGTCTCCGCGAAGAATTGTCGTCGAAAAAGCATCGACAACCAGTTCCTCGGCATACCCGAAAGACAGGCCTGCTGCCTTACAGACCAGCGTGCCACTTCGTGTGGATTCCTGAATCGTGAGAGTCGCTTTCCCGGGCTGCTCCCTTCGCTGTTGTCGTTCTTGTCGCATCTGCTTCAGTGCACGGACACGACCCTCATTCCGTGTTCGCCGGGCTTTAATACCCTGCCGAATCCAGACCTCTTCTTCTGCTAATCGCTTATCAAACAACGCATTCTGCTTTTCCTCAGCCTCTAAGGCCGCGGCTTTTCGCTTGAGGAACACATCGTATTCACATTCCCATGCAAAAAGCTGACCGCGATCAAGCTCCCAGATTCTGTTGGCTACTCGTCGAAGGAAACCACGATCGTGCGTCACGAAAAGCAGTGTCCCTCGCCAGTTTGTGAGAAATTTCTCTAACCACTCAATCGCTTCAAGATCAAGATGGTTCGTAGGCTCGTCGAGCATCAACAGGTCAGGTTCAGTAACAAGCGCCCGTGCCAGCAGCACCCGCCGTTTTCGCCCAGCCGACAGCGTTTGTATATCTCCATCAGAGTCGAGTCCCATCAGATCAATGATTTTTTGACTTTTTGTTTCAGCCTCCCACGCCTCAATTTGACCGTCTGTGATCTGAGATTCCAAAGCCTCCTGAACCACTCCAAGGACTCGACCAACCATATCGACTGGCACTTCCTGGGGAAGGAACGAGACTGTCTTTCCACTTGCTAAAACGCAGGCACCGGCATCCGGTTCCTGGCTCCCTGCAATGAGACGGAGGAGTGTGGTCTTGCCGGTTCCGTTACGACCTAGCAAGCCGATTTTTTCACCGGGCTCAATAGTTCGTGAAACGTTGTCGAGAACATGAACTCCGCGGAAGGCAAGAGAAAGATCATCAAGAGTAAGTACGGCCATGGTGGCAGTTTACTTTCTCTTTGCTGAAGCGTGGCCAAAAAAGACAGCGTATTTACGCGATACATGCCCCGGGCGTGTTGGAGTCTGGTGGCAGACATCCGAACACCATAAATTTGACACTAGAAACCGGCCTTTTTGATTCGGTACATCGCTCTGTCTGTTCGCACAAAGAGCGAATCTTCAATGGCTGCTGGGCTTGCCATAATTGCTTCGTCGAATTCATTTGTTGCGAGAATGGTAAGGGTGTCTGCGGGCTCAATAACGAACATCTCGCCCTCGTGATTGCCGACATAAATTTTTTCGTCGGCAAAAAGTGGTGAGGAGGAGAAACTTCCACCAAGGCGACCAGTCCATCGTGCTTCGCCAGTATGCCTGTCTAAGCAGGTAGCGATCCCCTTATCACCGAAAAGATAGACCGCGTCGCCGACAAGTAACGGTGAGGGCATACGAGGCACGCTGCGTTTATATCGCCAAAGAATTTCTGGTGTTGAACTTGCTTTCGGACCAAGTTGCATTGCAAGGAGTTCGGTCTTCATAAAGCTCGTACTGAAATACACAACGTCATCCGCAATAACGGGCCTCGCCACAATTGAAAAACCAAGAAACCCATAGCTTACTTTCCAGAGTTCTTTCCCTGTTTTTGGGTCGTATCCGTAAAGCCAGTTTGATCCAGGAGAGAGCACCACGTCACGTCCGCCAACAGAAGTAATCAGTGGAGTTCCATAGGCCTTTTTCATCTCCGGATTTTCATTCATTTCACCACTTCGATCAGTTCTCCAGACTTCTTCCCCCGTGTTCGTATCAAGTGCAACAACATATTGCACATCACTTCCATCACAGTGAAAGATAAGAAGGTTTCGCCAAAGGACAGGTGTGCTACCCGGGCCATTCTCATGATTCAATCGTTGGCTGCGGTTATGCCAAACCACGGACGCCTTCTTTGTGTCGACACAAGCAGTTCCGTAGTCCCCAAACTGACAATACAAACGATCTTGGCCAAGCACTGGAGATGGTGATGCAAAGCTGTTGAGCACATGTGTTGGCTGGGGATTATCTACTGAAAAAAGTTCTATATTCTCAAGAATCTGGCCATCTCGGGCATCGAGAGCAAGTGCCCGAAACGTCACTGACTTGGCGACACTCCGAGGCTGAGGTTTTTTGCCACCAGGTGGCGGAGGACCTTCTTGAGCACTTCCCTCTTCGATGGCTGTCGTAAGCCATAGCGTTTCACCATCTATCAATACAGACGACCATGCACGGCCTGGTATGTCTGTTCGCCATT